>CAMJMF010000019.1 GCA_946406925.1 uncultured Spirochaetales bacterium
TTACAATATAATATTTTGTTTACATACATTTATATTGGATGTATAATAAATAATGTAGATATACTTTATTAGCATTAGAAATGCATACTGTATATCGTTGACAAGATAAATTATTCGACATATTTTCAAACAATAAATCTGAAAGGAGATATGATATGATAAATTTTAACAAAAATACTGTTTTTGATTTAAAACCAATTGAACTTTCTGAAGTCCGCGATGAAATTCAAACATTTCTTATTGAAAGTGAAGAACTTCTGTGTGCTTTCAAAACATTTAGAGATCAAGTAGTTTTCACAAATAAAAGAATTATTTCTATTGACGTACAAGGCATAACAGGAAAAAGAAAATCTTTCTCAACACTTCCATATTCAACTATACAGTTTTTCGAAATTCAAACTCAGGGATTTATGGAAATCGTTCCTGATTCGGAGTTATTCATTCAATATGCAAACGGATTCACTGCACAGTTTGAATTCAAAGGTAATGTTGACATCTGCAAAATTGGAAAAATCATTTCAACATATGTATTGAAAAATGCATAGCTCAGAAAATTGACTGCTCTGCTATAAAAAAGCCCCGGACAGCTTGTGTCTGGGGCTTCTGTGTTATTTCATCTCGTCGGCGAGCTTTTCAAGCTGCGCGAGCGTGTCTTCTTTCATGGAAATCTTTACAGTGACCTTGTTTTCTGCAAACTTAATGTCCTTTGATTCCGCAAAGAGCGCGGCCATTGTCTTTGCAGCTTGCGGCCCCCACGAGCCGTTTTCTACAAACGCCACGGTGCGCTTCTGATAATTGCGCTCGGTAAGGTTCTCAATAAATTCGCGCATTTTTGGGAACACACCGCCACAATACGTTGTAGAAGCAAGAATCAGCTTGCCGTAGCGGAAAGCGTCTTCTATGCATTCATGCAAGTCTTCACGGGCAAGATCTGCAACCACAACTTTTTTGCAGCCCTTTGCCTTAAGCATTTCAGCAAGCTTTTCAACAACCTGCTTTGTGTTGCCGTAAACCGAAGTATAGGCAATCATTGTTCCTTCAGACTCAACCCCGTAAGAAGACCATATATCATACAAATTGACGTAATAGCCTATGTTTTCTGAAAGCACCGGACCATGAAGTGAACAGATTGTCTTTATATCTAGCGCTGCCGCTTTTTTAAGAACAGCCTGCACAAAATCACCGAACTTGCCTACAATGCCGAAATAATAGCGGCGTGCTTCGCAAGCCCAGCCTTCAGGGTCTTCAACATCGTTTGCACCGAATTTACCGAAGCCGTCCGCAGCAAAAAGCACTTTTTCTGTGCTTTCGTAAGTCATAATTACTTCAGGCCAGTGCACATTCGGCGCTGTAATAAAATTAAGCACATGACTGCCAAGCTCAAGCTTTGAGCCTTCACCGACAACCACCTGCTTTTCAGCAAAATCAGTTTCAAAATAGCTTTTCATCATAACGAAGGCCATTTTTGAAGACACAATCTTTGCCTCTGGAAATTCCTTTGTGAAAGCAAGAATGTTTGCAGAATGGTCCATTTCCATGTGTTGAACAACAAGGTAGTCAGGCTTTTTTGAGCCGAGAACAGCTTTTATATTAGCCAGCCATTCTTTGCCGAAAGCAGCGTCCACCGAGTCCATAACGGCAATTTTTTCGTCCAAAATCACATAGGAGTTGTATGCCATTCCATTCGGCACAACAAACTGCCCTTCAAACAAATCAATCTTGTGATCATCTACACCAACGTACTTAATAGCTTTAGAAATTTCCATGGTTTTCCTTCGTTTTTTTAAAATTAACTGCCGGACTCATGCTGCCGCCTGACGAATGCAGACAACAGAGAAATCCGGCAATATCAGCTTACAAAAGCTTGCGGCAAAAATTAGTAGTTTTCTGCGCTGATTTCAAAATATGCTTTCGGATGTGCACAAACAGGACATACTTCCGGAGCTTTTGTACCAACAACAATATGGCCACAGTTGCGGCATTCCCAAACTTTAACTTCGCTCTTCTCAAAAACAGCAGCTGTTTCTATGTTCTTGAGCAATGCACGGTAGCGCTCTTCGTGGCGTTTCTCAATTTTGGCAACTGCGCGGAATTTTGCAGCAAGAGCTGTGAAGCCTTCTTTCTCAGCTGTCTTTGCAAAATCTTCGTACATATCTGTCCATTCATAGTTTTCGCCGTCAGCAGCTGCGTTGAGGTTAGCAGCTGTATCGCCTATGCCGTTCAGTTCTTTGAACCACATTTTTGCGTGTTCTTTTTCGTTGTTTGCTGTTGCTTCAAAAATAGCGGCAATCTGTTCATAGCCTTCTTTTTTAGCTGTTGAAGCAAAGTATGTATACTTGTTTCTAGCCTGTGATTCTCCTGCAAAAGCAGCCTGCAAATTTTTTTCTGTCTGTGTACCTGCGTACTTGCTCATTGTTTTTCTCCTATTTCCTTTTAGTTAGTGATTTTATAAAATTTATTTATTTGCCCAAAGACCATGAAGGTTGCAGTAAGCAACAGCTTTTACAACTTCGTCGCCGTCTACCAAAGCAAAAGTTGCTTTTGGAGGATTACCCGGTTTAAGAGTCTTACGCTGGTTGCCGGTCTTTGTCTGAATTGCAATCCACGGAATGTAGTGTTCCGGTGTCATAGGGTGTTCTACTGAACCAACGGTGACTTCTACAATGTTACCCTTCTGTGCAATAACAGGCACATGCTTTTCAACAGCAGCATCTGTTGTGTTAGGCACAAGCTCTACCATAGATTCGCCGCAGCAAACTGTCGGAACTCCTGTTTCTTCAACCATTGCAATAATTTTTCCGCAAGTCTTGCACTTGTAAAACTTCATCTCCATAGCCAATCCTCCTGATTGTCTCTTATATATTCTTCAAGGCACAACGTCTGCCATGAACATCACATTTTAAGTTCAAGCCTCATAAATCGGCTCAAAATCTTCAGCTGGATGACCGCAAAGCGGACACACATAATCAGCCGGAAGCTCCGCCTGCATAAGCTCGTAGCCGCATATCTTGCACCGCCAGCCGATTATCTTTTTTTCAGACTGAGCCGGCTTCTGCGCGGCGGGTTTCGGCTTTATCTCATTCTGATAGTCCGCATACGTTACAGGCGCGCGGCTGCTCAAAATTTCCGCGTCAGTAACTTCTGCTACAAAAAGCATGTGCGTGCCCAAGTCTTGAGACGACACAACCTTTGCTGAAATAACAGCGCAGCTTTCCTTTTTAAGGTAAGGATTACCGTTTGCATCAAGCGAATATTCAAAATCCTTGAATTTATCTACATCACGCCCGCTCTGAAAACCAAAGCGTTTTATTGTTTCAAAAGACACTGACTTATCAAGCACAGAAAGAACAAAAGAGCCCGAATCTTTTATCATCTGGCAGGTGTGGTTTCTGTTCAGCACAGAAATCGCTATGCGCACAGGGTCATTTGCAACCTGCATACAGGTATTGGTCACGCAGGCATTTATTCTGTTTCCGGCTTTTGCGCCCAGAATGAATACACCGTAAGATAGATTGTATAATGCTTTTGTGTCCATGAGGCTTTTCTCCTATTAGCCGTAAAAGTATAGCACAGTTTTTCAATTTTAGTTGGAAACCGAAGAAAAAATTCTCGCAAAAAAAGTATAAAAACTGAAATTTGAATGTATAATAAGACTGTTCATTTTTTAGCAAGGAGAAATCACAATGTCTAATAAACTTTTAACTTTAATTTGTGCAACTGCCTTTATATTTGCAGTCTGCACACCCGCCTTTTCCGCATCTAAGAAAGAAACTGTCGCAGAAGTGCCTGCCGTAAAAGAAACAGTTGCAACCGCACCTGCCGCAACAACTGCAAAAGAACCCGCTTTGCAGGCATCAGCCGCGCAAATTGTAGAGAACATGAAATTCGGCTGGAATCTTGGAAACACACTGGACGCATTTGCCGGAGGCAGCCCTGCAGACGGCTGGAACGGCGCAAATAAATCGCTTGGAATAGACACCGAAACATACTGGGGAATGCCCAAAACAACACAGGCTATGATAAAAGGAATTAAAGCGAGCGGAATCTCTACTATAAGAATTCCAATTTCATGGCATGACCACATTGACGCCAATTATAAGATAGACCCTGCATGGATGAACCGCGTAAAGACAATCGTTGACTGGGCAATGGACGAAGGGCTTTATGTAATCATAAACATTCATCATGACAATGTTGCCCCGGCAAAGCTGAAAGACAACAGCCGCAAAGGCTTCAGCCCAGCCTCAAAGTGCAAAGCTGAATCAGAAAAGTACATCACCAAAATCTGGCAGCAGGTCACTGAAGTTTTTAATAATGACTACGATGAGCATCTTATCTTTGAAGTATTGAATGAACCGCGGCTTCCCGGCGACCCGCACGAATGGAACTGGGAAGCTTCTTGCAAAACCTGCAACGACGCAATGGAATGCCTCAACGAGTATAATCAGCTCTGCGTTGACACAATCCGCGCCAGCGGCGGAAACAATGCGAAACGCCTTCTGATGATTCCGTCTTATGTTGCCTCACCGGGTGCAGCAATAAGCCCGAAATTCAAAATGCCTGATGACCCTGCAAACTGTCTTGCGCTTTCTGTGCATATGTACACGCCGTATAACTTTGCAATGCAGGACAAGGGCGGAGACAGGAATTTTATGCAGAAGCATAAGAACGACCTGGATTACTGGTTTAGAGAGCTGAACTCAAAATTTGTTCAGAAAGGTTATCCGGTTGTAATAGGCGAAATGGGTGCCACAAACAAAGATAATCTTGCCGAGCGCGAGAAATGGTTTGCATATTTCTGCACTAAGGCAAAATCTTACAAGATGGCTGCCATTCTTTGGGACAACGGAATCTGGGAAGTGCCTTCGTCAAAAAGCTACAACGAACTTTACGGCTTCTATAACCGTGAAAAACAGACCTGGTATTTTCCATCTCTGATAAAAGCAGCGACTACTGCAATGGAGTAGATAGTGGCGAAATAGTTTTATTAAAACTTCAGGCACAATCTGCGCCACTACCAAGTTTCCGTTACGTGAAAACTTGCGGGCTGGTATACACCGCTCAATGTTTATGGACGGTGCGCAGCCTTGCAGTCCGCAGGGCGCAAGACAAAATGCCCCAAAAACGCTAGTCAAAAAAGAACACGTCTTCGAATTTCTTATCCAGCGCAATGCACAATATGAGCGCAAGCTTGGCCGTCGGGCAGAACTGGCCTGTTTCAATAGAACTTATCGTATTGCGCGAAACGCCGACCATTTCAGCAAGTTCCGTCTGCGAAAGCTTCTTTTCAGCGCGTATCTCTTTGAGATGATTCTTCAGAATCAATGCTTCATTCATAGACGCGCCTAGATAATGTTGCAGCGCTTAAGCACCGTGAGCACATAAACAGCCGCAAAGACAAGCCAGCAGACAAGCTCAACAACAAACAGCACCTTGAACATGCGCTTTTTCGTCTTGAACGCAATAAAGCCGTACATCGCGGTGCCGGCCGAAAGGAACGCCAGAAAAAGCGGCAGCGCAGACTGCTTGTTTCCGGTAAAACTTTCCACCATCACAAGAACGCAAATGATGAGCATCATTATTCCGTTAGCGATTAACGCGGAATTTATAAGCACGCTCTGCATTGCAGGGTCCATCATGTTCTTGTTCTCTGCCCTGCTCTTCTCAAGTATCTCTTCTTTTGTCATGCCGCAAATCCTTTGATTATGTATACGCAAATGTTCAGAACAACCAGAACGCCGTAAAGAACAGCCGTCACAATTTCATGCTTCTTCTTAAGCTTGATGCTTTTCAGCAGGAACATGACGAAGCTCATGCCAAAGCAGACGATAAAAGCTGCCGGATTGTACGGCTTGCCGCGGATCAAATCTAAGAGCGTGATAAGCAGGCAGAACACCCAGCCTGAAATCATGGAATATTGCGAAGCCCATCTTATGACTTCGCCTTCAAAATAGTCGCCGCCCTTGCTTTCGCTGCGGCTTTTTTCGAGAATCTCTTCTTTTGTCATAATCATCCTCCTTGTGACAAATCTTGCCAAGTTTGCTTGTCATAAAGAGAATAACACTGCAAAGTATACTTGTCAACAGGCTGAAAAAGAAAAAGCGGCGCGCCGGCGCAAAACACAAAGCAAGGCTGAAAGGGAACAAAAGATTCAGGCGCATTTTCAGTCTTTCCGCTTTGAGTCAAATTTGCCCAGATTCAGAAAATCAGCTAAAATTGAAAGCTCAAATTTACTCAGCGCAATCTTCGCCCAAAAAAGCAGAAGCCGTCTGCGCGCCGCGTTTTCAGCGTAATTTCAGCAAAAACAGCCTAAAAAGCATGAATTCCGGCATAATTCAGATGCAAAAAGTTGGCACGGAAAATGCAATGTATATTATTGAAGGTTGCAATCAATCTTCGGGAGCGCAAACTTAAAAAGTTAAGCGCGCGTTCCTTTCCAAAATTCTTAAAATCAAGAGGTTACTTATGAACGAATTAACATTACTCAACGACTTGTTTGATGATTTTGAGGATGACGGATACACATTGCCATCTTTCAATTTTAAGAAAGCTTTTGCTATGCCGAAAGTTGACGTAAAAGAGAGCAAAGACAAATACTCTCTCACGATGGATTTGCCTGGCAAGACAGACAAAGACATTGACATAAAGCTTGCAAACAACATTCTTACGATTTCTTCTGAAGATGAATACAAGACACCGAAAGAAGAAAAGAAAGAGGAAAAGGCTGAATCAAAAGAAGGCGCAAAATACCTTATCAGAGAGCGCAGATACTCTAAGTTCTCAAGAAGCTTCAGCCTGCCTGAGGATGTAGACAACGAAAAGCTGGCTGCAACAGTTAAAAACGGCGTTTTGACAATCAATATGCCTAAAAAAGCTATTACTGCACCAAAACAGATTACAATAACTTGCGCTTAACGGAGGCTGACATTATGGCTAATGCAAAAAACAAAATGAATAAACCTAAGAAGAGCCTTAAAGAAAAGAAGCTCGAAAGGCATCAGAAGAAAGAGCACGAACGCGCTCCTGAAGTCTAATTTATAGATTGTTCCAGATAAAGCTGGTGCGCTTTTCGTATCAGCTTTATCTACGGACAAAGTTCAATCGGCGAAAAGTGTCTGTTTTTGCGAAACAAAAACAGACAGCTTGTGTACACCGCCCAGGCTGTACACCAGCTTTTTTTATATGAATATTGTCCGTCATTGCTGGGAATACCAGCTACAAAACAATCTAATGACGTGCATTCGCTAAAAACTGCAAAATTCAAATAAATCGGACGGGTTCCAGCTACGGCAAAAATGAGGAAACATTCCCACAGGGCGCCCTTCCTCATTTTTGCCTGCGTCCCGCCCGGACTGTTATGCTTTTTTGTTTATTCTACAACAGTCATAGACTTAATAATGATGTCTTGACCGTTAAGGTAGACGCCATTACCATCAACAAGCTCTTTGGCGAGGTCTTCGTCAATAGTCAAAATGACTTTATTTGCTTTGACAGCTATGTTTCCCTGATTGATTCCGCCTTTTACACGAATCTTTTTCAACATAGGTGTGTTAGAGCCTTCATGCCAGTTATTTTTAAAGTCATTATATGCAAGTTGTAGTATCGGATTTGAACCGGTTCTTTCTAGTTCAAACTCAATTTTATATTTTGCCGGAGTTGAGCGATAGAATATATTAGAACTTATTCTAAAACCATTTCCCCAGTTTTTCTTTTCAACAGGCTCCTTCAAAAGATTTTTGCCGACAATGCTTTCAATTTTTGTTTCATTGTTCTTAAGGAATTCTGCGCTCAAAGGATATTCTTTGCCCTGTGCGCCATATAAAATTGTGTCTATATATTCTGTATCGTACCATTTAAGTTTATAGCTGTCATAATAACCAGAATCCCATTCAGGATTACCATTTGTGTGCATGGTAACTGCACAAGAACGGTTTGGCTTTGCGACCTCCGACATAAAATCTTTCATGCAATTAATTCGCTCCATAATTGGAACCTTACGAATATGTCCAACTTCAGAAATATAGACAGGAATGTGTTTTGAAAAATACAGCTCGTCTAATGTTGCAAAAATTTGATTAAACCGATCTTTGATATTGTCTGTGTAATAATTCTTACAAACATCTGGTACTGCTCCCATAGGATAATGATGCATTGTAGGAATAAGCTTGTTCTTTGCCTTGTCTTTTGGCAGCTTAAATAGATTTGTTGTTATTCCCGTGTTACCGTCTAGGTCACCGCCTACAAGACCTTCTACAAGTATAAAACGGCTGGCATTGTTGCCGCCTGATGCGCGGATTGTGTCTACAATAAGCTGATTATATTCATTCAAAATTTCAAAATCTTTTTTGCATCCGTCGCAGTCTGGTCTTGAAGAGAAGGCATGCTCATGATAATAATCTACTGGCTCATTCAATGTCTCAAAAATCAAATGCTCGTCATAAGAATTATTAAAAGCTTCCGCATACTGCTTCCATACAGCTTTTATAAATTTTTCAGACTGCTTTTTGTCTTTTTCGCTGACAACGTAACCTGCAAAATGAATGTTGCCTTCTGCTATTTTTCTTTTATACGCTTCTTTGGACGTAAGCTCAGCCCATGGTCCGCAGATAATAACGTACATGTCTTCTGCAATAGCCCAGTCCACAACCTGTTTAATAGCTTTGGTATATCGTGGGTCTATAGTGTAGCTGCTGTCAAGCAGATGTCCCATACCTGGATTTGTCTGAAGTCTTAGAGTTTTAAAGCCTTTTTCTTTTATAGAATGAATTTGCTCTTTTGTGGACTTTGAAAAACCCATACTATGATAAATATCCATTCCAAAATCCAGATCCAGTGTATAGCATATAAAAACTTCATATTGAAGACCTGTTCCAGTTTCTTTGATAAAATCCCATGCATCAAGCTTTTCATCTATTGTTCCATTTCTTGCAGTATCAATTACAGGCGGGTCATTATTTATATTGGCGTAAACATCTGTTTTTTGAGGATTGGCAACTTTTTCAAGAGTAACTGACTCGATTACAAACTGTTCATAAGGAACATTCCATGCACCTGATACAGTAATTCCGTTCAGTCTTTTCTGGTTGCTTTTAAGAGGAATGACCATTTCATTAAGATATGACGGACAATATGTTGTTTTGTCATAATTCCAATCCAGCGTATTATCATCATAATCCAGAACAAAATGAAAACCGTAATCCCCAATAACCTTGTACTTAACTCGCGCAATGTTGTAAGCGCTTATATCAAGATTATTAAGCGAAAGGTAAACACCAGCCCATTCACTGGAATTTTGTCTTTTAACTGTAAAAGTTTTTGTCGCCTTATCAAAAGTTAAGCACTTGTCATCACTTACGGCAGGCTTTTTGTTCAAGTCAACTTCGTATACATTCTGCGCAAAAGCAGAAATTGAAGCAATAAAAAGGAAGGCTGCAATTACTAAAAGCTTTTTACCCCCCCCCATTCTATTTGTAGTATTTTTCATAAAAACCTCCATTTGTGGCTATAAGTCAAAAAAAGTATACCATGGAATTTTTAGAAAGTGGGAAAAAATGCAAGAAACCGCTTGAATTTTTCTACACCATCATGCAATAATTCTATTAGAAATAAATCAAAGACTTTACTAATTTTCTAACAAAGGACAGAGCGTGAAATTCAGCGCTTGAAGTTGATTTTATCGCAACACTCGGCAGTAAAAAAATCTATGTACAGTCAGCGTTGTCAAAAATGCAAGATTCTAAAGCAGAAAGTCTTCTACGTTCTGCGGTGTGATTACAGAAAAATTTGCATCGGGATATGCTCTGGAAAAAGTTAAAGGGAACCGCGCTTTTTTAGCACCGGCTTCAGACCATTTAAATTCATAGGCATAAAGCATTCCATCGCGTTCTTCCAAATAATCGATTTCCTGCTGTTCCTTTGTGCGCCAAAAAGCAGTGTTCACCATAATTCCATCGTAAGAATTCTTTTTCATTCGTTCAGAAATCAAATAATTTTCCCATAAAGCACCGGCGTCGTTTCTGTTTTCCACTGCTGAAAAATTAGCTATGATTGCGTTTCGGATTCCATTGTCATAAAAATATATTTTTCTGTTGTTTTTTAATTCATTCCTCAAGTTTCTGCTGAAAGTTCCCAGTCTGAAAATAATAAAAGCCTGCTCTAAAATCGTTATGTAATGCTCAACCGTTTTTGAATCTATAGAACAAATTTGCGCCAATTCATTATAAGAAACTTGAGAACCAACCTGCCACGCAAGAGCCTGAAGCAGTTTTATCAATTTATCAGAGTGCCGTATTTTTTCAAAAGACAATATATCTTTATAAAGATAACTCTGTGAAAGCTCTTTCAAGATTTCAATTTCATTCCCATGTGACATAACAACTTCCGGGTATGCGCCAAAAACTAACCTGTGCGGAAGCATTCGTTTTTCTGTCAGCAAATCAGAATTAGAAACAAGTTCTTTAAAGCTTAAAGGAAACAACTGAAATTCTCTTTTCCGCCCGGTAAGAGGCTCATTCACACGGTTTGCAAGGTCAAAAGAAGAGCTTCCCATAGCAAAAATTTGAATGTCATCGATTGAATCTACCAGAACTTTCAGGCGCAAGCCTATGTCTTCAATACGCTGCGCTTCATCAATAACCAAGTTTTTGTTTTTGCCAAGATAAGCCTTAAAACGGTCTACTGAAAGGTTAGCAAATAAATTCTGAACATCAAGTTCGTCGCCGTTGAGCCATAAAGTGGAATCGCTGTTTTGAAACAAGGATTTCAATAGCGTTGTCTTTCCAACTTGGCGGGCACCCAACAAAATGACTATTTTCTTTAATTTTGACGCAGCTTTTATGCTTTCAGAACTCAAACGGCTTATCATAAATATTCCTTAAAATAATAATACAACTTTTTTGGAATACAAGCAATAAAAAACACAACTTTTCAGGAATATAATCCGCAAAAGTAGCAACTTTTAAGGAATATATTCTGAAAAAGTTGTGTTTTTGAAAATCCAAATCCATTTTTTGACCACAGACAGTGGCGGGCTCTATCACAAGGTTGAAAGATTATTTATTTTCAGATAATCTTAAAAAAACGTTTCGCATACATGAGGTTTTTATGGATCCAGCTTTTTTTACCAGCGAGAAATTTACCGGCGATAAAATCCGTGCGGTAGACGCAAAATATGAAGCACAAAAAATTGCATTTGCTCCGCTTACTTTTCAGGCTGTAAGGGCAATGCTTGATCTTAATATACTTCAGCTCATTTCAGATGCCGGCGATAACGGCATAACAGCAGACGAGCTCTCCAAGAAAGCCGGAATTTCTAAATACGGCGTTGACGTGCTCTGCGAAATTGCACTCGGCATGAATCTCATTAAACTGACAAAAGATTCAATTGATTCAGACGCAGACACAGCACATGAAAAATTCGTTCTTGCAAAAACCGGCTGGATGTTCCTTGAAGATGACCTCACAAAAGTAAATTTCTGGTTTACAAACGATATCTGCTATCAGGGTGCATGGAATCTTGAAGATTCAATAAAAGACGGCAAACCGCGCGGACTTACAGTTTTCGGCGATAAATGGACGACTATATACGAAGCGCTTTCGAGCCTGCCGGAAAAAGCAAAGAAAAGCTGGTTCGACTTTGACCATTTTTATTCAGACATTGCATTTCCAGAAGCTCTGCCAATTGTTTTTGAGAAAAAGCCGCGCAAGCTTGTAGACATCGGCGGAAACACAGCAAAATGGGCGGTTGCCTGCTGCAACTATGACAGCAGCGTCAATGTAACAATTGTTGACCTGCCCGGTCAGACAGCAGTTGCCGAGCAGAATGCGGCAAAAGCAGGCTTTGCAGACCGGATAAAGACACACAGTGGCAATGTTCTGGCTGAATCAACTGTTCTGCCTGCAAAGCCAGACGCAGTTTGGATGAGCCAATTCCTTGACTGCTTTTCACTTTCGCAGATTACTAAAATTCTAAAGAAAGTGCACGAAGCGGCAGACAAAAACACGCTTGTTTATGTGCTTGAGCCTCTCTGGGACAAACAGCGTTTTGAAGCGAGCGCCTATTCGCTTCAGGCAACCTCTCTGTATTTTACATGCATGGCAAACGGAAACAGCAAAATGTACCGTTTTGCAGAACTGAAAGAAGCTGTTGAAAAAGCAGGATTCAAGCTCGACTGTGCGCACCATAATCTTGGTTCAAACGCATATTCACTTCTTGTATTTAAAAAGGCATAGCGTGAATCCGGTTTATTTTTCCAGTATCTGCCCTTGGGCGCCCGGCTTAAATGATGACACAGAACTCTGGAAGGAATGGGCAGCCGGAACAAAGCAGATTGAACAGACAGACGAAGCTCCCAAACTTGAATATACCTCGCCGTTATTCAGACGCCGCCTAAGCCAGATTACGCGCATGACAGTGCATGTAATTCATAATCTGCTGGAAAAAACGAAAGCTTCAGGCGAAACTAAAATAGTTTTTGTCTCGCTGCGGGGAGAAATTGCCCGCGAATTTTCAATAAACAGCCAATTAATCGAAGACAAAGAAATACTTCCGGCACCGTTCTCACTTTCGGTATTTAACACGCCGGTTTCATCTGCAACAATAGCATTTCATCTGACGGGCGGTTATTCTGTTTTGTACCCGTCAAAAAACAATTTTGCATCTGCTGTTATTCCGGCTGTAAGCCCCATCCGCGCCGGAACAGAAAAGGCGTGCCTCTTTGTTTATGCTGACGAACTTGTGCCGGAATGCTACGGCGACAAACGCCCCAAAGACAATACACCGCTTGCATTTGCGGCACTTGTTTCAGCCGAACCGTCGGCAGGTGCTGTTCAATTAAGCGATTTTGACCATATTCCAGAAGAACCAAAGCAATTTCTGAAATTCCTGCTTAACAACGGAGAGAACAAATGACCGCAAACACAATCAGCAAAGAAGAGATAAAAGCGCGCTACAGCCCGGAAGGACTGCCGCCTGTATCAAACCCGTTTTTGTACGCATACCGCTGCATCATAAAAAACCTGTTTTATGTAATTTTCGGCATAGGTTCTATTCTTATTGTTACTGCATCTTTTCCTTTTATAAGGCTTTCGAGCAAAAATAACGAAGAATTCGGAATAAAGGCGCGCCGTTTTATCTCACATGTGTTCAGGGTTTTTCTGTTTTTTTTGAGCGTCCTGCAGGGTGCAAAACTGAAAACCGAAAACCGCGCCGAATACAGGAACATGCACAAAAAGATTATTGTTGCAAACCATCCGTCAATTCTTGATTTTGTCTACATCATGTCTATGGTTCCAAACGCAACGTGCATTGTATCAGAGCATCTTGCAAAAACACCGTTCGTCGCAATTGTAAAATATGCATATATATTGAATTCAACTGATTTTGAAACTGTCTGCCGCGAATGCAAAAAACTTATAGACCAGGGCTGTAATGTTATAATTTTTCCGGAAGGAACAAGAACCCCAAGACATGGAAGAAATGTCTATAAAAAAGGTGCTGTGCGTATTGCCTTGTATTGTGGCTGCGACATTCAGCCAATCTTTATAGGCGGCAGCGACAAATACGGGCTCGGCAAACACGACATAATCTGGTCGTATAACCCGGTAGAGCAGTATCTTTATGATTTTAAGCTGCTTCCAGAAATTAAGATTGCGCCTTATACGGAATTATCTGCCCCGATTGCGGCAAAACGCCTTATTGATGAAGTTGAAAATACTATTATGGATGCGGCCCGGCAATACAGTGAATGTCACCCGCTCTGCAAAACGCTTAACAATTACTAGAAATTATCAGCAGTCTGCCGCAGGTCTAGTTTGAAGCTGACGCTATAGATTCGTTCTGCGCAGACGGAACAAAGCCTTCGCTTACAAGCCACTTCCACAAATCATCGTTCCAGTGATACTGCTTCATGAACGGCGTATCGCGCATGCCAAAGCCGTGCCCGCCGGTTTCATAGGTTTTGAACTCGCATGGAACAGAACTGTCTACAAGTGCCTGATACAGCCGTTCGCTGTTTTCATAAGGCACAACCGGATCATCGCGGCAGGCAAGCAGATATGTCGGCGGCATATCTAAAGGCACCTGCATTTCAAGCGAAAATAAATCGCGCAGTTCTTGTGTCGGGTTTTTACCAAGCAGATTCTTTACAGATTTTTTGTGTGCAATATCTTCCTGCATTGAAACAACAGGATAAACAGAAATAACAAAATCAGGGCGCAGGCTGACATTAACATCTATACCGATTTTTTCAAGCTCATTAGCGCGGTTTGCAAATGCACCCGCCCAAGTAACAAGATGGCCGCCGGCAGAATAACCGATGAGCCCGATTTTGCCTTCTTCAGCCTTATATCTTTCAGGGTTTTCGCGTACAAGCTCAAGCGCCCGCTGTACGTCCTGCATCATTGCTGGATAATGGAACCCTCTCTGTGAAACTCTATAACGGAGAATGCATGTTGTAACGTTATGGCTGTTAAACCAATCCTGGGAACAATAGCCTTCAAAACGAACGCCAAGATGGTGGTAACTTCCGCCCGGGCAAATAATTACAGTTGTTCCGTTCGGATTGTCAGGAATGGAAACTTCCATATATATGCGTGTCTGTTCAAGGTTTTCTACACCTTCCCAGATATAAACATTAAATTTTTCTCGTGCAAAAAGTACAGCACAGGCAGAAAACATAAGCAGTGCTACAAGAAGCTTTTTGGTGTGTTTCATTTTCATTTATGCGTTTACGCAGCTCTCTAAATATTGTGTTGTGAAATTATTCTACTATATAAAAGCTGTTCTTTTCAAGTTGAGGCATCAGAACAAGCTATAAGTGCTTTATTCCTTCCACTTCTTGAAAATGAGCGAGGTGTTTACACCGCCGAATGCAAAATTATTAGACATAACATAATTTGCATCAATATTTCTGCCTTTTCCGGTTATATAATCAAGCGGCGCACAGGCAGGGTCTGCCTGAGTAAAATTAAGGTTCGGGTGGAACCAGCCCTCATTCATCATATTAATTGAAAGCCATGATTCTATTGCACCGCAGGCTCCCAATGTATGGCCGATGTAACTCTTTGTTGAGCTTATCGGAACAGGGCGGTTAAAAATCCTGTATACTGCATCTGTTTCAGAAATATCGCCGTTTCTTGTTGCCGTTCCATGCGCATTAATGTACGCAATTTCTGAGGCATCAATACCGGCATTTTCAAGCGCCATCTTCATACAATGCGACTGTGTTTCGGCATTTGGGTTTGTTATGTGTGTGCCGTCAGCATTTGTTGCAAAGCCGGCGACTTCTGCATAAATTTTAGCACCACGCTTGACAGCATGTTCCAAATCTTCAAGAATAAGTGTTCCGGCACCTTCACCTATAACAAGACCGTCGCGGTCTTTGTCAAAACAGCGCGGTGTAAGTTCTGGTGTAGTATTTTTTATGCTCGCAGCTCCGAGTGTGTCAAAAACATAAGCGGATACCACAGACAATTCTTCTGCACCGCCTGCAACCATTACAGTCTGTCTTCCATCTGAAATAGCCTCATAAGCATAGCCAATTGCCTGGCTGCCAGAAGTACATGCTGTGTCTGTTATGATGATTCTGCCGCGAAGCTGATAGCACACCGAAAGGTTGCATGCGCAGGTCTGCGGCATTGCCTTTATATAAGTCTGAGAGTCAAAACCTGAAACTTCGCCGTTCTTTACAAAAGAGAAAAGCGTAGAAATACCTGACAAACTGCCTGAGCATGAACCATAAGCAATGCCAGTTCTGCCGTTTTTAAGTTCTTCAATTACATCGCCGTTTTCCAAAAGAAAACCGGCATTTCTCAAAGCATCTTCTGTAGCCACAAGCGAAAGAAGCGCAACACGTCCCATTCCACGGATTTTCTTACGCGGGTACGAAGGCAGCGGCTCATCATACGGACAGGCAAGCCGTGTATTCATTTTGCGGTAGAAATCCCATTCAGGTATTGTGCGGATACAGTTGGTGCAGCTCTGCAATTTCTGCAAGGCACTGGGCCAGTCACGTCCGAGCGCTGAAACCATTCCACCGCCAGTAACAACAACACGTCGCGCGCCGTTCGATTTTGTAAATTCCATTATACAATACCACCATTAACAGAAATGACCTGCCGCGTAATATATCCGGCTTGTTCCGAAAGCAAAAAGACTGCAAGCGCAGCAACTTCTTCCGGTTTTCCAACCCGTTTCATCGGAATGGACTCAAGAATTATGTCGAGAGGAGCTCCGTTTATCATATCAGTTTCAATTACACCAGGCGCAATGCAGTTTACCGTAATAGCTCGGCTGGCAAGCTCAACAGCAAGTGCTTTTGTTGCACCGATAATTCCGGCTTTTGAGGCACTGTAATTTGTCTGACCGCGGTTTCCCATAACTCCGCTGACAGAAGCTATTGTGATAATTCTGCCTCCACGTTTGTTTCTTCTGCTTGCAATCGGAAGCACCAGCGGCTGAAGCACATTATAAAAGCTGTCAAGATTTGTGTGCACAACAGAATCCCAGTCATCACCGGAAAGAGCCACAAAGGTATTGTCTTTTGTGATTCCGGCATTGTTTACAATTCCCCACAATGCGCCGTACTTTTCAGTTAATGCTGAAAGTTTTGTGCGGCAATCTTCTCTGTCTGATATGTCGAACTGAATAAGTTCACCGTCCCCGCCGTTTTGTTTTATGGCAGCAAGCACATCTTCAGCCTTGTTTTTATTCTTGTTGTAATGGCAGATTACATAATAACCTGCGGCTGCAACGGCTAAAGCAACGGCTTTTCCGATGCCTCCGCTTGCACCTGTAACAAGAACTTTTTTATCGTTTGTTGCGGCTGTCATCTGTTCCAAATTCAGTCCCTCCGTTTTTTAATTTTCTGCAAAAAAGGCAGATGTGTCCTGTACTTCCATAACAGAAAGATTTGCAGTTACCGATGGTGTTTCATCATCCGGCGACGTATATAATCTGCATATATAGCGTGAAACACGCGTAGTTTCGTCCATAAAATCCTGTGACACACTGATGCGCACAGTCGTGTTGTTCTTAAAATATTCTACTGACGAATCAAAGCCTACAACAGAAAGAATAACGCCTGGAAGCGGACTATCGCCCATTATATGGTGTGCAATTCCAGACATTGCTGAAATTGACTGTGCCATCAATTCAAAAGCTGCCCAACATGGAACACCGTCATTTTCCGGCTCGTAGAATATGCATTCCTTCTTTATATCGTATTCTGTAGTAATGGAATACGATTTTATATCATAAGAGATAACCCTCGAAAGCAGGAACATTTTTCCTTTATGAGGCAGGAGATTTATCAATTCATCATGTTCTATTCTCTGAGACAGCACACAAAAATCCTGTTCGCCGGCATGAAGCGGCGCATGATATTTTATATAAAACCGGTATTCTTATAGCCCGATAATCAGGCTGTTATTGGCACCACCAAAAGCAAATGAATTTGACATACAGACTGAAACATTCCGGCCCGGGTCCGCAGGATTATTCCTGTCAATTATACGGAGCGGCGGAATTTCACTGTCTGTTTCTTCGTCCCAAATTTGAACCGGCAGGTATATATTATTACCGCTTTTTCCAATATTTTCAACCAGCGCCGCGTAACAGATTGATAATTCAATTGCTGCGGCAGCACCAAGCGTATGCCCGGTAACAGGTTTTGTTGAACTTACAGGCACATTGTACGGACTAAAAACAGCATGCACAGCTGTGCCTTCCATTGCGTCGTTAAAGTGTGTGCCCGTTCCATGCAGATTGACATAATCAATCTGCTCAGGCTTAAGTGACGCAGATTCTAACGCACGCTGCATTGCAAGAGCTGCACCCGCACCGGATGGATCCGGCGATGTCATGTGATAGGCATCGGCACTTTCGCCCCAGCCCAGCAATTTGACGGGCACACTGCCGGCGTCAAGCTGGGCTTTTGAAAGCACAAAGAACGCTGCGCCTTCGCCAAGTGTAATGCCGCTTCTGTTTTTGCTGAACGGGTTTGTAATGCAGGGTGATACAGCTCCAAGCGAATCAAAGCCCATGAGCACAGTATCAGACACAATATCAACTCCGCCGGTCACAACTGCATCGGCAAAGCCTGCAAGAATCAGTTCTGCACCTTTTATAAGCGCGCCGGCACTTGAGGAACACGCTGTACTGAATGTGTTCACACTGCCGCGAAGCTTATAGCGATCAGCAATAAACGTAGAAACATAATCTGCGCCCTGCACTTCAAGCGCATAATCAGCAGGAAATTCGCCGGTCTCAAAGTATTTTTTGTGAGCGGCAACAGAAGCTTCTGTTCCATTGTCGCATGAACCTACACAGACAGCAATGCGGTCTTCGCCGTAAAGCTTTTTTGCACGCTCAATATCAGTTTCAATCTGCTTCAGCGCCGCTTCTTCAATACGCATAATGCGCATATCGTATCTGGCTGAAGACGGCTCAGAAAGTCCGTCCTTGATTCTGGCTGCATAAAAAGCTTTGCCGGTTGAAATTTCAGTTTTTTCTATGCCGCTCTGGCTGCCCTCTGTTACAGACTTCCACAATGTTTCAAGCGAAGCACCGGCTGCGCACAAAACACCCGGCTTTGATATGTACAGGTTCATTTTTATTCCTCAACCTTCGTAAGCTTATATTCATATCCGCGAAGGTAATTTTTGATAGTAATTGTCTGCCCTTCTCTTTCGTTTTTAACCGTAATTTCTTCAACCAATTTTTTTTCGTCAAATATTCTGCGGACTTCTTCAGTGCCGCCAGTCTCATTCATTGTTGTCAGAGTTTCAAAACTAAGCCCGGCGTTCTTATAATTTGCTTCTAATGCGGCAGAATCATAATATGCATTTTGAATATCACAGACAATATACTCAGCTTTTACGTTTTTTGGGAACATGGCAGACTCAAAGCGGACTTCTCTGCCGTCATAAGAAAGCGAGCCCATATCAGTGCCAAAATCGTTCAAAAGCGAAAGCTGCATTTCGTTTTGGTCTGCAAAAAAATATAAAAGCATCGAAAAATGCTGGCTTCCGTACGAACCTTCCATAACTTGGTATGTTTCCACAGTACCGTTCATGTCGCAGGGCAAAAGCAGCGGCACTTTATGCCGGTTTGTAACATACACAAAATACTGTGAATCCAAAGCGTCTGCCTCACCGAAGGTTTCCTGCTTAGAAGAATTCTTCTGGTTAAGAGAGGCACAGCTCAAGAAGAGAAAGGCCGCTAAAAAAACAAAAAGTATTTTAAGCTTCATCGCGCAAAATCCCGTATAAAATTGATGCAAGATATGCCACTGTAAGCCCGATAAAAACAGTCAGCCCAATCTGATGCACAGGCCGGAACGAGCTGAACGCAAGCACGCCGAAAGAAAGTACCGTCGTCACAAATGAGAGGAACACAGCCGTCCGCTCAAGCGCAGTATCTTTGGTGTCTGCACGGCTGCCCGAAACCGTATAAATGATGTAGTCCAAGCCGAGCCCGAACACAAGCACAATGCCTGTTACCGAAAAAAACTCAAATGAGATGTTAAAGCATGAAAAAACAGCGCCTGTCACAAGAACAATCAGCAGCGGTATCGAAATAATTTGAAGCGAGTCGCGGAACGAATACAAAAACTTAAGAATAATGAAAACAATAACAAATGAAATAGCAAAGAACCAGATCATAATCTTGGTGAGTCTGTCTAAATCACTGCTTATATCAGAAACTGTATTAATCCAATGAACAAATTCGTATTGTGCGCTTATATTTTCAAACAAGGCTTTGTCACTTGCAGAATTCGGCATGACAGCTGAATAAAATGTGCCGTCATTTTCGCCAATCCATACAGAAGAAAATGCGCTCAAAATAAAAGGCGGAACGGTTCCGTTTTCAATTGAAATGAACTTTCCGGCAGCTGCTTCTAAATCGCTCTGCAAATCAGAAACAAGACTTTGCGTTTCAGATTCATCAAAACCGAGCAGCAGAAACTGTTCTTCTGCATGCTGAAGCAATAAAGCGCATGCCTGCTGCGATTTTTTTTGTGTAGCGGAAGACGGCACAAACTGAGAGGCGGCAAGCAGGCGGTCAAAACCAGCTTCGCGTCTAAGAGCATTGCAGAGTATTTCTTCATGCTGCAAAAGTTCTTCTTCTGAACTGCCGCTTACAATAAACCAGCCCGCCGGACTATATTGAATGACAGAAGCAGCCTCAATTTCATCGGCAAGCAGGCGCCCTTTCATTTTGTACAATTTTGCAAGATTGTTCTCAATTTTCAGATTGCTGCGGAAACATGCAATGAAGCACACCGAACAAACAAAAAGCATCAGCAGAATTAATAGCGAAGCCTTTTTCTGCGTATTCCACTTTTTCACAGGTTCTGCGGAAGAGCATGATGCAGACTGCAAAAGCGCCGGGCTTTTCTTTTCAAAAAAGCGGACAAGCGGAATCTGCCGCGTGCCTTCCGGCAGAGCAAGCGATGGAAACAGACAAACTGTGGTCAAGAATGAACTGAAAAGCCCTGCTGTGCAAAACACAGCAATCTGCCGTATAAGTGTAAACGGCGCAAACAAAAGCATGGCAAAACATATTGTTGTAGAAACAATTGCCATTGTCAGCGGCTTCATCAGGCGTTTTCTGATATCAGCGCCGGACGCTGTCCCGGAATTTGCCGCCCAATGCGTAAAAAAATGCAGGCTGTAATCTATGCAGGAACCAATCAGCGATGTGCCGAACACAAGTGTCATCACATGCATTGTCTTGAAAACCGCAAGAGTTGCGCACAAGCCGGTGCATACAGAAATTCCAATAGAAAAAACTGAAGCAAGAATAGGCTTTGGTGAGCGGAATATATAGAGCAGCAGCAGAACAACAAGAAGCATTGCCGCTGTAGTTATAATGGTAATTTCTCTTGATGCCTGTGTAGAACTTTCATAGCTGTGAAACGGTGTTCCCGAAAAAACAAAGCGCACGCCGTCTTTTTCAAGCTGCGAGCAGACGCTGTGTATTTCTGCAACACCATTCCGGCTGTCTGCAAGAGCCGCACCTTTCTTGCTCAAAAGACAGCGCACCATTATGTACCACCTACCTTCATGAACTGAAGCAAGCACACCGTCTTTGACGGAAAGTGCCATCCCCGATTTCTGAAGTAGCGAGATATAGCGCTCAAAGTGAAGCTGAGACAGCATAAACGGATCTGTTTCTATTGCATCAACAGAAAACACAGAAAACGGACTGAATGCTCTTTCAAGTGCTTCAGAAGCAAACTGTTCGATGGCACCACTAGCACCAGAACCGTCATTGCCGGCAGTTTCGGCAGACAAAAGCTTTTCAGAAGTTTCTTCATCAAGCAGATTCCAGCGGCAGCGGTGCATAAAGTCTGTAATTTCAGAGACACTGTTTCCGTCCGCATAAAGCGAAACATCGTCAAAATTTTCGCTACTGCTTAAACAGCGGAAAACTTCTTCGGCAGCCGCTTTTGCTGCATCAAAATCTGAATGTGAAACCAGGATTATAGCGTTCTGCGAAGATGATTTTGTAAGCTTATCGTTTGCAGCGCGGACGGAAGCATCTTCAAACGATTTTGGTATCATATTGAATAAATCAGCGTCAAAACCTTTTTTGCCCTGAAATAAAAAAAACACGCATAAAAAGACAAGCAGCACTAGCCCATGAAAAATGCACCAGACTGAAAAATACGGCTTATTTAAAAGAGAAATACGCTTTTTCATCTGCCGAAAGTTCCTTAGGATACCGCTGATTCTCAAAGATATACGTAATAACGCCTGAAGAAGCTTCAGTTACCTGCATTGAACTGATAGAAGCGTTTTCTGCGGTATACGAACCGGACAAATCGATTGATTCTATTACAGAAGAAATCGTTGAGTCCTTTGGAACAAGCTTAGAAAACCATGTGCCGTTTTCTGCTTCTGAAAAAGAAACAGAAAAATGTTTCTCAAGTTCCGTTGTATCATTTGAAAAAACAGAAGCAAGCGATTCGGCGATGCTTGAAAACATTGGATTGCCTGAAGCTTCGATTACAGTTTTAGAGCCTGATGCATTCTGCTGAATTATTGCGTCTTTTTTGACAGCAAGAACAGAAGCAAAGGGTTTTTCTGTATTCCAGACAATGCCTTCCTGACAGATTAAAAACGTGCCGTATGATTTAAGCTGGCGTTTTGCAGCGGCCATTGTCTTTATTTGCGTAAAATCACCGGCTGTATTTTCATGAGCTGCAAGCAATGTGCAAATATCTTCCATTGTAACGGCATAAGCCTGAGCAGCAACAAATATGCAAATAAGCGGGAGCAATATTTTTTTATACAGATTTGACATCTTTCACCTTTTTCTCTACAAGATCAATAAATATTTTCGGACATGCCATTTCAGACTCGTTTGTTTTCATGTTTACTACCATTTGCGTTGTCTCACCTTTTGTCGTCAATTTGCCGTCCGAGTTGTATATTTCATATTCGATTTTCAAGCAATTTTCGTATTCTGTCAAACCGCTTTTTATTACGGCTTTTTCACCAAACACCAGCGGATGAATATACTTGACCTTTACAGACGTAACAGGAAACAAATAGCCTGAAGCTTTCATTTCAGAATAGCCATACCCAATATCATTAAGCAGAGCACATCTGCCGACTTCCATATATTTAATATAATTTCCATGATACACAATCTGCATGGAATCAACATCGTAGAATTCCACAGTAAACGGCGTTTCTACCGTATAAACAGCACCTCTCATTTATCGTCATCCATTTTCAACCAGAAATTATAAAAATTATACCACTGATAAGGATACAATTTGCAATATTTTTCAAGTTTTGAAACAAATTCTTCACAAAGGCTTTCTATAGCAGAATCTCGTTTACTCCGTGGAACATCAAGCGCAACTGAAGATTTTTCAACAAACACCTGATACTTCGGGTTTCTCACAACATCTTTTTTGCGCATTCCGAACATATAATA
>CAMJMF010000020.1 GCA_946406925.1 uncultured Spirochaetales bacterium
CCTGATACTTCGGGTTTCTCACAACATCTTTTTTGCGCATTCCGAACATATAATAGACAGGAATTTTCAAAAGAAACGGAATAAGGAAGGTGCCGTAAGGAAAGCAGGCTTCTTCGCTCAAAAAGCTCTTCTTTATGTTTTTGGTACGGTTACGGGCAGAAGTTCTGTCTCCGGCAATAACAACAAGCCCGCCTTTTTCTGCAAAATCAGCAAGGCGGATAATTGTGTCAGGCCCGATTTCCGACGGGTCAATTACATTAAAGCCTGCATCTGGATTTATTTCTTTGAGTGTGGTATTGAACTGCACCGTTGATTTTATTTCCATTACCGAAATAACCGGCACTTTCCAAGAAACACGCGTTCTGTTATAGCTTGAAAGGCTTCTAAGCAGTTCGCTGTTTCCAAGATGAGAACATATAATAACAGCGCCCTTGTGCATTTCAAGCTGCGAAATCAGCGCTTCAATATCGTCATTTTGAAATTCAACTGAATTGAGCTCAACTTTACCGAGCCAGCCTTCAAATTTTTCAAGAACACAGAACGCAAACGAAAGAATCTGATGAAACGGGCTTATCTTTTTCGGAATATCACTACCAAAATGAGCGCGCAAATGATTCTGATACAGCAGGGCTTCAGTGCGCGCGCGTCTTGAAAAAAGCAGGTAAAAAAAACTTACAGGGTATGCACACAGGCGCACAATACTTGACGGAAAAACTTTGAAAAGATTAAGTGTAAATTTCAGCGGCAGATTAGTCTTTATTACTTCTTCTTCGTCTGCCCAGTGCTTTGTTTTTTCGTCAGTCATATCTTCCTCATAAGCAGTTTTGGCAGGCGAACCAGCATACCGAAGAACAGCATTGTATACGTTCCAGAAATTCCAAGATTATCACGTATATAATTGAAATTAGAAATTCCGTCAGCAGGATAAAAAACTTTTACAGATTCAGATCTGACCGGGATTCCGCTCCAATGAAGATGAACCAGTATTGCTATATCAAAGCCCATTCTGTCCGGCAGGCTTCTTTTCTTTTGAAGCAGATTCATGACCGGCTGAACCGGATACACGCGGAAACCAATCATTGAGTCTTTTATATCACGCGACAGCGTAACAATATGAATCCAGCCGTTTGCAAATTTTCGTCCGTTCACGCGGCTTGCGGGCGCATTTTCGTCATATTCAGGATAGCCGCAGATTACAGAATCCGGGTATTTTTCAGACTGCTCAAGAAAATGTGCAATTCTGGCTGTATCATGCTGGCCGTCAGAATCAATCTGAAGAATATGCGAAAGCCCCATTTCTGCGGCCTTGCGTATACCGCTTTTTACAGAAGCACCTTTCCCGCGGTTTTTATCATGAACAACAATATGTATATCTTTATAACTTTTTGTAATGTCTTCAATATGCTTTTTGTTTTCAGCATCATTCCCGTCATCAACAATAATCACAGGCAGATTGTATGCTGAAAGTTTTTCAACAACACCTTTGAGAGCTGCGCCATGATTGTATACTGGAACAATAAAGCCGTATTTCATGCTGTTTTCTCCGCCGCTTCAAAAGAGCCGGAAGAATATAATGCTTTGGTTTTTGCATCAGAAAGAACGAATGAGGCTGTGTTTTTTTCAGGGTGAAGCGTCACTTCAAGCAGAAGTTCTGTTTCTGGGCGTATCATC
This sequence comes from uncultured Spirochaetales bacterium, assembly GCA_946406925.1. GTDB lineage: Bacteria > Spirochaetota > Spirochaetia > Treponematales > Treponemataceae > UBA1240. Next base: position 1,672 of record CAMJMF010000020.1, read on the forward strand.
GCAGTAAATTTCATGCGCTTTATACGCTGAACGCAGCGCTTTGTATGCAGATATTTTTCAGAAAACCTTGTTACAAGCTCAAACTGACCGACTGCAGGAAGCAGCTTGTAAGACGGAAAATGACCGTCAAAAAAATCGCTTGATGCAGGAATTTTGAATTCAACGGCAAGTTTTCCGTCTTCACATGAAATAATACGTTCATTCGTAACATCGTGCAGGTTTTCAGTCATTTTCCTTTTCCTTGAAAAGCAGTTCTATTTCTTCTTTGTGTTTTTTTCCCTGAACATCAACAGGCAGAGCATCAAGAAAGCGGTATTTTTTGGGAATAACTACATTTTCAAAATAATTCAGCAAAAAGTCATGGAAATACCGGTTTATGCGGAATTTTTCTACACCGGCAAACTGCTCTTTTCCCTTTGCATTGAGTACAATTGCGGCTGCAAGATACTGGCGCGTATCATTGCTGAGCGCGATAACTTTTACATCAGCAACAAGTCCTGTCTCAAGCAGGCGGTTTTCTACTTCTGTCATAGAAATGCGCTTTTCTTCGATTTTCACAATTGAGTCGGAACGGCCTTTAAGCAGAAACCGTCCGTCAGGGAATATTTCAGCAAGGTCTGCAGTTGCAAAACCTTCAGGGTTTTTAATGTACGGTGAAATAATGCGGATACAGCCGTCATCGCCGAGCCAGATTTTGGCATTGTCAAAGGGCGTCCACATAAGCTTGTCTTTATTCTGCTGACGGTATGCAATTCCAGAAGTCTCTGTAGAACCATAAACCTCAAGCGGACAGAAACCGAAAACCTTTTCTGTCTGAACAGCAAGTTCAGGACTTACAGCGCCGCCGCTTGTAAAAATCCAGACATTTTTCATGTTAAGGGAATCTTCTGCTTCAACCGTCCGCTTCAAGAAAGCCGGTGTTGCGATAAGTATATATTCTGTATCTGTCAGTTTTTCAAATTCTTCAGGGAACTCAACGCGGCGGCGGCGGAACGGCACACCAAGCGTAAACGGCAGAGATATGCCGAACAAAAAGCCGTATATATGATGCTGGCTTACCGTAGTGATAAGCTTGCGCGAGGTAAATTCTTTTCCCCACTTTGAAATGATAAACGCATTGTCTTCTTCAAATTCTTTCATGCGCTGCGGAACAGCTTTTGGTTTTCCTGTACTTCCTGATGTAAACAGAAAGATGCGTGTTTCTTCACCAGAAAAAGACGGCGCATTCCGAATTTCGTTTTCGGCAGGCTGGCTGCCAGCTTCAATAATATCCGGAATAAAATCTGATGCAGCAGAAACATCTTTTTGATCTGTAAGAAAGCGCCTGCCTTCTGTAAGAATTTCATGCATAAAAGACTCAGAAATATTCTGTGTAAGATAAACTGCTTTTTTGCACTGAAGCAGCGCAATAAACGTAATCAGAAAGAACCAGTAATCCTCGCAGTGCAGAATCCATTCCTCAGCATTCTGAGACTCAATAAAACGGCGCATTTTTGCAGTGCCGGTTAAAAAATCTTTCCATGTTTTATATGATTTTTTGTTCCATACGTCTTCAAAGCAGACAACATATGAATCTTCGCGTGAATCATGCTTAAACTGTGATATAGGAAATGCTTTTATCATTTTTTTATCCACACTTTTTCTGATTATAAACTCAATGCTGAACAACAGGCCCATGAGCAAATATGAAATGCCGCCGTTATAAAGCGACCAAACAGCGTCAGAAGCACAGAATGCAGTCCATGCTGCAACGGAACCATTTGCAATAAAAAAGCAGCACCAGACAACAGTAACTTTCCGGCAGTACGCGCGGACCTGCGGCTCAAATGAAGAGCCCTTTATAGACTTGTCAGCAAGTGTTGCAAACCTGAAAATAACAGTCGGCTCAAAAAAAAGCGTACTTCCAAAAAAAAGCAGCAGCATTCCGTTTATAATCACAGAATACAGCTTTAGAAAAACAGTCTGCTGCGTAAAAAAGCAGACAAGCCCTGCCGAAATAAGCAGGAAAGATGCTGCAACCGGCCGGTAATCAAGTATACTCCGTTTTTTTTCAGAGCTGCGCGAGCCGGTTACATACAAAAAATAGACTGCCGCAATTGAAACAATGCACAGCGAAAAAACCCGGACAGGCAGTTTAAGCACAACCAGCCCGAGAAAAACAAACAGCGGATAAACAGCTGCACCAATATACAGAAATACTTTCAGGTACCGTTTCATCAAGACAAATACGGCATAAGAACCTTTATAACATCTTGTATTGTCCGTACAGACTGAAATACAGACGGATCGATAGGGCCTTTGCCTTCAGGAATATAATCCTTCATTTTTACAATGAGATCTACTGCGTCAATGGAATCAAAATTCAAATCTTCAAAAAGCGTTGCTTCCAGTGTTATTTTAGATTCTTCTACTTCAAATTCCGAAACCATAACACTTTTCAGTTTTTCAAAAACATCATTTTCTGTCATAACACAAATCCTTAGTTATTGCTCTGCTGTGAGGAAATATAATCGGCAAGTGCATTGACAGATGAAAAATACTTTTTATTGTCTGCACTTTCAGAAGAAAATTTTACACCGAATTTCTTCTTTAATGCAACGCCAAGCTCAAGCGCATCAATTGAATCAAGCCCAAGCCCTGCACCAAAAAGCGGTTCAGAATCAACAATGTTTTCCGGGGTAATATCTTCCAATTCAAGAGAAGAAATAATAACTTCTTTTATCTTCTTTTTTAAGTCGTCCATAAATAATCCTCAACAGAATAAACTGAAAGATTGTAACATGAAATGAATGAAAACTTCAATATACTGACTATTGAGCAGCACCGTAATTGCGAACAAAAACAAGAAAAGCAGGCTTGTATTCAAAGATGTTTTCCGCTAATATGTGTGTCCAAGGGGAGCTGGCGCAATGCCGGCTGAGAGTAGGAAGTTTTCCTTGACCCATAGAACCTGTTCAGGGTAATGCCAGCGTAGGGAGAAAAAAATGTTTGACAAATTTTTATCCAATCTTAGAAATCAAAATCCATTGGTTCACAACATTACAAACTATGTAACAGTAAACGATGTTGCGAATATTCTTTTAGCTGTCGGCGCAAGTCCGGTTATGACTGACGAAGCGGCTGATGTTAAGCAGATGTCTGCAATAAGCAGCGCTGTAAACATTAATGTCGGCACTTTAAACAAGCGCACAATCAAATCGATGTTTCTTGCAGGAAAAATTGCAAACGCCAACGGCCGCGTTGTAGTTCTTGACCCTGTTGGCGCAGGCGCAACAGATTTGCGGACAAAAACTTGTCTGAACCTCATTAAAAAAATTCACTTTGATGTAATAAAAGGCAACATGTCTGAGATTAAGACACTCGCATCAGCTGTCTGCAAAAATTCAGCAGAAAGCAATAACGAAGTTAATCAGACAAAAGGTGTTGATGTAAACGAAAACGATGTCATTTCAGAAAACAACCTTGCAGCAAATATTTCGCTTGTTAAGAATTTTGCCAAGGCAACCGGAAGCATAATTGCTGTTACAGGCAAAATTGACTTAGTCAGTGACGGCGAAAAATGCTACGTAATCCAAAACGGCCATGAACTTATGGAAAAAGTCTGCGGAACCGGCTGTATGATTTCCGGCTTGATGGGCGCATTTGTTGCGGCTAATGCTGACCGCAAGCTTGAAGCAGCTGCCGCCTGCATCTGCGCAATGGGCATCTGCGGTGAACGCGCTGTAAAATCGCTTGCAAACGGCGAAGGAAACATCACACTGCGAGACAAGATTATTGACGGCTTTATGAATATTGACGACAATGTCTTACAGAGCGAGGCAAAGATAGAGCTTAGATAGCACCTGTTCAGAAGACAGTATAGGCGGGTAACTTAAAACCCTGAACACGCCTATCGCTGCCTTCCGCATGGAGACAAAATGAAAATCACACTTATTCATGGACAGAATCATAAAGGCTCAACCTATAATATTGCGCATGAACTTGCTGAAAAACTGAACGGAGAAATAACGGAGTTTTTTCTGCCTAAAGATTTCGGCGAATTCTGCCTGGGCTGCGGAACCTGCTTTACCACAAGCGAAAAGAAGTGCCCGCACTATGAAAAGACACAGCCTTTGACAGCTGCAATTGACGCGGCTGATGTATTGATATTCGACAGTCCGGTTTATGTTTACCATGTGACAGGCTCAATGAAAGCATTTCTTGATCACTACGGCTACAGATGGATGGTTCACAGCCCAGAGGAATCAATGTTCAAAAAACAGGCTGTGTGCATAACTACTGCAGCCGGTGCAGGCTTAAACTCTACACTCAAAGACATGAAAGACAGCCTTTATTTTTGGGGCGTTGCAAAAATCTATAAATACGGAACTGCTGTTGCCGCGCTTAACTGGGACGGAGTTTCTGACAAAAAGCGCAAGTCTATTGATAAAGCAACAACAAAACTTGCAAAGAAAATCTTGCGGAAAAACGGGAAAGTAAAGCCGGGCTTAAAAACAAAGGCTTTCTTCTTTTTAATGCATCTTTTGCAACGCAATGGAATTACTGAAAAAGACCGCCTTTATTGGAAAGAAAAAGGCTGGACAGGAAACAAACGACCATGGAAATAATGACTAAAAACGAATTAAAAAAATCACTTTTGCTGTATGCTGTTACCGACAGACATTGGCTTAACGGCATGACTCTTGAACAGCAGGTTGAGCTTGCCATAAAAGGCGGAGCAACTTTTGTTCAGCTCCGCGAAAAAAATGCAGACGAAGACGAATTTCTAGAACTTGCACTTAAAGTTCAAAAAGTATGCCGGAATTATAAAATTCCTTTTGTGATTAACGATAATGTTGAAATTGCAAAAAAAATTGATGCCGACGGAGTTCATGTAGGACAGGAAGATATGAACGCCTGCGACGTCCGGAAAATTATCGGCACGCAGAAGATTCTTGGAGTTTCTGCATCAACAGTAAGCGAAGCCCTTCTTGCAGAAAAACAGGGCGCAGATTATATTGGTGTCGGCGCAGTTTTTGCAACAAGTTCTAAAGACGATGCAGAATCGGTTTCGCATAAAACCTTAAAAGAGATTTGTGACGCCGTAAAAATTCCGGTTGTGGCAATCGGCGGCATAAGCCTTAATAATGTTGATGAACTTAAATGTTCCGGCATTGCGGGCATTTCTGTAATAAGCGCAATTTTTGGAGCCGCCGACATAGAAGAAGCTTCAAAAAAGCTGCATGCAAAAGCGTCAGAACTTTTTAATTAAATGCGCCTAAACGCGCCGGCATAAACAGCACAAAAGAGGAAAATGCTATGACGGAAAAAGCACAAAAAGCAGTTGAGATCTTCAATAAAAGATTACATTGTTCACAAGCTGTTCCTGCAGCCTATGCTGAAGAATGCGGCATCACCTATGAACAGGCTGTAAAGCTTGGTTCATGCTTTGGCGGCGGCATGAGAAAAGGCGAAGTGTGCGGTGCATGCACCGGCGCGTTAATGGTTCTCGGTCTGCTCTACGGCCAGCAGAGCGAAAATGACCCAGAAGGCCGTGAACGCTCAAACAAGCTGAACGACTTGATGATGGAAAAGTTCTCAAAAAAATGCGGTTCTTATCTTTGCAATGACATTCTTGGCTGCGACATACGCACAGTTGAAGGCGTGCAATATGCCCGCTCTCATAATCTGTTTACAGAGCTTTGCCCCAAAATTGTTGCACAGGCAGTTGATATTATTGAAGAAATCAGGGCTGAAGCTGGAATTTAATGAAAGATGAATGCTTGATATGCGGAATGCCTCTTGAATATCTTAATAATGATAAGATGATGGAATGTGCAATCTGCCACAAAAAAGAGAACAGCAAGACAAGATGCGTAAACGGCCATTATGTCTGCAACGAGTGCCATACCGCAGGACTTGATGAAATAACCTCTTTGTGTCTTTCAGAAAAATCAAAGAATCCTGTAGAAATTCTTGAAAAGATGATGTCGCTGCCATTTTGCCACATGCATGGGCCAGAACATCATGTTATGGTCGGGACTGCCCTGCTTACTGCATATAAAAATGCCGGTGGAAAAATTGACCTGACTGAAGCCCTGCCCGAAATGATTAAGCGCGGGAAAACTGTACCTGGCGGAGCCTGTGGCTTTTGGGGTGCATGCGGGGCTGGAATAAGTACAGGCATGTTCGTTTCCATTATTTCCGGCTCAACACCGCTTACAGAAGAGCCGTTTGCGTTTTCGCACAAAATGACTTCAAAATCACTTGCCGAAATAGGAAAAATTGGCGGTCCGAGATGTTGTAAACGCGATTCTTTTCTTTCCATTTTGCAGGCAATAGATTTTGTTCAGCAAAATTTTAATATTCAAATGGAAAAACCGCAAATTGCATGTACTCATTTTTCAAAAAATAATCAATGCATTGGTGAGAGATGCCCTTTTTTCCCCTTATAAAAAAATTGATGCAAAAGGAATAAAAAATGGAAGTAAAAATCAGAATTGCTAAAAAAGAGGATGCGGCAGCGCTGCTTGAAATTTACTCTTATTACGTAAAAAATACGGCAGTTTCTTTTGAATACGAAGTTCCGTCTTTAAAAGAATTTGAAAGACGCATTTGCACTACGCTTGAAAATTATCCGTATCTTGTTGCTGAGACAGACGGAAAAATTGTCGGCTATGTTTATGCCGGCAGATTCAGCCCGAGAACCGCATATGACTGGGTTGCAGAAACTTCGATTTATGTTGACAAAGACTTTCACCGACTTGGAATCGGAAGAAAGCTCTACGAAAAGCTTGAAGAATATTTAACAGCGCAGAATGTCACAAACCTTTACGCCGGTGCCGCAGATCCAGCCGTAGAGAATGATCCATATCTTACAAAAAACAGCGAGCACTTTCACAAAGCAGTCGGTTATAAAACAATAGGCAATTTCAGCCGCATCGGCTATAAATTTGACCGCTGGTACAATCTCATTTATATGGAAAAAATCATCGGCGAGCATTACAGTCCGCAAAAAGCCTTTGTTCCTTTTTCAAAATTGAACGGATAGCTAAGAAAAGTAAAAAATAGCTTGACATCTAATCTTTTACAAAATAACATTTAAATGTTTTAGATTAAAAAGTTGGAGGCCCGCTATGGACGTTAAAGAAGCTGTCAAACAAAGACATTCTGTAAGACAATACAAACCTCTGCCAATTGAACCAGACGCAAAAGAACGCCTTGCAGCTCTTGTTAAAGAATGCAACACAGAAAGCGGATTGAACATTCAGTTAATTTGCAATGACCCCGAATGTTTCAACACATTTCTTGCTCACTACGGTAAATTCAAGAATGCAGACAATTACTTTGCTATGGTCGGAAAGAAATCTATGAAAGACTTAGACGAGCTTGTCGGCTACTACGGTCAAAAGCTTGTTCTAGAAGCGCAGATGCTCGGCTTAAACACTTGCTGGGTTGCCGGAACTTACGGAAAAGGCAAATGCAAGGCAAGCCTTCCAGCTGATGAAAAAATTGTCTGTGTAATTTCGCTCGGCTATGGTGAAAACACCGGTTCAGAGCACAAATCAAAGCCGGTAGAAAAGCTTTGTGATGTTGCTGAAGCTGACATGCCCGACTGGTTCAAAGAAGGTCTTGAAGCTGCCCTTCTCGCTCCGACAGCACTCAACCAGCAGAAATTCCATGTTTCTCTTAAAGACGGCGAACCTGTAATTACAACCAAAAAAGGCCCGATGACAAAAATCGATTTAGGAATTACAAAATACAATTTCGAAGTTGTCTCAGGACACAAATGCAAAAAAAATTAATTATATAAAGGAGAGAACAAAAAATGAAAAAGTCTATCATTTTTTTACTTCTTATTTTGTTTTTTATTATGCCGCTGTCTGTTGTATCAGCTGACACAAATAAAAATCTTAACATCTCTGTTTTTACAATGCAGAAAGGCGAACAGCCTCCTTCAAACAACAAAACCTATAAGTGGATTAAAAAGAAATTCGGTGTAACTTTCACCTGGGATATTCTCGCCGGTGACAAAGAAGAAAAAATTGCTCTGCTTATAAGAACCCAAAAACTTCCAGACCTGGTAGAAGTTGATTCTGACAAATTTCAGAATGCAGGCTGCCTCCGCGACCTTAAGCCGCTTATTGAAGCATATGCACCTAACTTAAAAAAGCACTATGCTTCAGTCTGGAAGAAAATGATTTACATAGACTCAGAAAAAGACGCTGACGGGAAAATCGTTAAAGAACATATCTACTCTCTGCCAAAATACGGTGCACTCGATGGTGCTCCATCTGATACATACTTCAACCAAAGTGCTTGGTGGATTCAGAAAGCCGTCCTCAAAGAATTCGGCTATCCTGTAATCAAAACTGTAGACCAGTATTTTGATCTTATCGAAGCTTATTACAAAAAACACCCGACAATCGACGGAATGCAGACAATTCCATTCAATATTATTACAGCCGACTGGGAAGCATTTGACTTATGGAATCCGCCGAATTATCTGGCAGGTTATTCAAATGACGGTAACGGCCACGTTGATTTTAAAAACGGAAAATATGTTTATAAAGACAATTTTACTGATGAAAATGCTAAAAGATGGTTCAAGCTTGCCAACAAATATTTCAACAAAGGTTTGATAGACCCTGCATCTTTTACAGACAACCGCGATCAGTACTATACCAAGATTGCACAGGGTCGTGTTCTCGGAATGTTTATTCAGGGCTGGCAGTTTAAGGGCGAACCAGAGCTGATTCTTTATGCTGATGGAAAAGAAGAAAGAACTTATGTTCCGCTGCCACTCACATTTGATGAATCAATCAAGCCTTATTACCTCGACCAGCCACTTCCATACCTACAGAACGGTTATGGTATTACAACAAATTGTACTGAAGAAAAGGCTATTAAGATTCTTCAGTTTATGGACAAAATGCTTGAAGAAGAAAACCAGCGTGTGCTTTACTGGGGCTTTGAAGGTGAAGACTGGCAGAAAGACAAAGACGGCCGCCCTTACAGAACCGACAGACAGCGTGCTCAACAAAACGACCCTACATGGATTTTGAAAAACCGCGCTAAATTCTGGGAAGTTGAGGCTCCAAAATTAGAAGGAACAATGCCGAGCGGCTACACATGTGTTATAAACGATCTTCCTTGGGAATATGCGGCAAGTCAAAAAAAGCTTGATCTTGAAATCTTTAAAGCTTATGGTGTCAATTCTTATGCAGAATTAATGGACAAAAACCCGCCAAAAAATGCCGGCTGGTATCCGCTGTGGCAGTGCAACCCGTCTGAGGGAAACGCCGGATTTGAAAAAGAAGCTGCAATTGCTATGAAAGGATTTGAGCCGATCCAGAAATGGTATCTTCCAAAAATGATTATGTGTAAGCCTTCTGATTTTGAAAAGACATGGGCAGAGTATGCTGAACTTATGCAGCCGCTTACTAATGTATACAACAAATTTATGCAGCAGCAGCTGGACGCCCGCGTTGAACTCTTCGGAGGTCTTCAGGAGTGATTTACGCCTGAAAAAGCATAGTCTTTGCCACTTTTCCAATTTCTCAGCTTTTGTCTGGCTTTTTCAAGCCGGAAAGCTGGGAAATAATAATTGCCGTAAACATGATGACGCAGCAAAGCCTGAACAAAAAGCAGCCGCCTTCCTTATTATCATCAAAACGAAATTGTTTCAAGTTGCAGTTTTTAAGTACAAAAATCTCCTTAATGCTTTATAATATCAGCATGAAAGAATATATCTGGCTGTTTGTTGTTATTTTCATTTTTCACGATATGGAAGAGATTGTGGGCATGAAGTTGTTCTTTGAAAAGAACAAGGAATTGCTGCAAAAGAAAGCATCGTTTTTGGCAAAACGATACGGGAGCTACACCACAGCAGGCTTTTCGCTCGGCGTTTACGAAGAGCTTGTCTTTTTTATGCTGATAAGCGGCCTTGCGTTCTGGACTGATGTACATTTCTTTAAGTTTATGTGGCTCGGTACGTTTATTGGCGTTGCGGCGCATTTTTTTGTGCATATCGTTTCGTGCATTGTTCTTAGAAAATACATTCCAAGCCTTATCACAAGCATAATCTGTCTGCCGGTGAGCGTGTGCATAATTCTCAAGGCTTTTGTGTGGATGTGCTGGTTTTCGCCGCTAACTTTCAGCTTGACACAAGCTGTTGCGGCGATTGCCCTGTCTCTTGTGCTGTGCATACTCAATTTCGGCGTAGCTCACAAGCTGATAGCATGGTTCTCAAATAAAAGTGTTGATTGAACTAGAAATGTACTCCGTTTGTCTGAATAATATTCTGCGACGCTCAGCAGAATGATTTGCGACGGTCCGTAAAATCTTTTTCGACGATCAAGATAATATTCTCTTCCTGTGCTATTGCTTTTTCTTTAGCCCGGTAAGCTGAGACACGACAATCGCCGTAAACATGATGATGCAGCCTAGAATTTCGCGGCCGGTCAAGCGCTCGTGAATCAGAATAGCTGCGGAAAGGGCGGCAAACACAGATTCCATGCACATTAAAAGCGAGGCGATGGTTGCCTCGCAATATTTTTGCCCTACAACCTGAAGCGTATACGCAACCCCGCAGCTCATTATGCCTGAATAAAGCAGAGCAAGCCCTGCCTGTTTTATGCCCGCCCATTCCGGATTATCAAAAATCAGCATGAGCACAAGCGAAATAAGCCCGGCTGTATAGAATTCCGCGCAAGAAAGCTTGATGCCGTCACAGCTTGGCGAGAAGCGTTCAATTAAAAGAATCTGGCATGTAAAGAACAAAGCGCAGATCAATGTAAGCACATCGCCCTGATTAATTGAAAAATCTGCACCGCCTTTAAAGCACAGGCAGTAAAGCCCAAAGAAGCCCATCGCTATGCAGATCCAGGTAATGAGCGGAATGCGCTTTTTTATGAAAAGCCCGAAAATGGGAACAAAGAACATGTACATTGCCGTAATAAATGCAATTTTTCCGGCTGTTGAATAATTGAAAGCGTACTGCTGAAGATTTGTTGCAATTGCAAGAAAAACACCGATAATTGCGCCGTATACGACTGTTTTTTTGTCGTTCGCTTTTCTTTCGCTGATTTGCTGAGCCGTCATCTTTTTTTCAGCAATTTTGTCGCGGATAAGAATGAAAGGCACAAGAAATGTTGCGCCCATTAATGTTCGTATAGCCATAAAAGTGAACGGCTCAACTGTCGCAGAACCTACACTTTGCGAGACAAAAGAAGCGCCCCAGATTATAGACGTTAATAGAAGAATCAATACACCTTTCAGCTGCGTTTTATTGTTTTGAGAATCCATGCGTGTAGCATATCAAATTTAAGAAATGCTATCAAATGCAGAGTTGGCTTAAGAGTGCGGCACATCCGGGCGCACCTGAGTCTTTTTGGCTTTTGGGGCACCCTTTGACCACGTGCTTAAAATTTTCTACCGCCGCCGGTATAAGACCTTCCACCTGAAGACTTGTAGCTTGACGAATAAGAAGAGCGCCCGCGCGAGCTTGAACTGCTGTAACTTGAGTACGAAGTTGTTCTAGGCTCTCTCTTTATGGTTGTATTCTTTGTTAAGAATTTGTCTTCTTTGCCGGTCAATTTAAAGCTGTCTTCAACATAATAGCGCCTGCATCTTTTGCTGTCTTTAAAAGCGCCCATATTATCGTGCTGAGATGAAAGTATGCAGCCGGCAATAATAGCTGCTATAAAAGCACATACCCAAATCGGCCATATAAAATAAATTTCATGCCACACTCTGCCTTTAGTGTACATTTTGTCTGCAAGCAAAAACGCCTGAAGCGTTGCTTCATAAGGCTCTCTCTTGAGCAGGCTGCCTTTAATGTGCCCCAGAATATTGGTAAGGTTCTTGTCGGTGTAACATTTGCGCTCTTCTTTAGAAATCGTTGAGACAATGCTTGCCCAAGTGCCCGATTTGTTGATTTTAAGGCATAGAACGCACGTGTCGCCGTTCTCGCCTACGCCATAGCCCTTGTATTTTGCAAAGTCTCTCGCATACTCTGCGAGAGTTCCGCCTCTGTTGTATGATGCGTCTGTGGTAAGCACCACAAAATCTGTGCCGTAGCGCGCAGAAAGTGCCGCTGCCTGTTTTTCAATTTCGGCTTTCTGCTCATCTGTAAATACACCAATTTGGTCTACGCAATGCTGCTTGTTTTCTGCCCTGAACGGCACAAAACTGTCAGGATCTTTTGGATACCAGTCCGGCATCTTGTAAAGCGTAAAAATATCATCAAGATAATTGATAACGCCCATGCCGTAGTTGCCGGCAACCATGTACGGCTCAAGATTGTCGTCAATGGCGTTTATAACTTTTTCAGTGTATATGCGCCGGCATTTGCCGGCTGCCGCAGTCCACCAGCCGCGGTCACCTTCCTTCATACAGATAAAAAGCACAGTACCCGAAAAATCATCGCCGAAACCGTAGCCGTTAAACTGATGAAAGTCAGCGGCATACAGCCCATGACTCCAGCCGTAGCTTGTCTTGTCTGTAAAAACAACAATGTCATAGCCGCTTTCGTCCTGAATCTGCTTTATGCGCTCTTTCATTGTGGCAATTTCTTCTTTGCTGAAAATATGCGCATCATCAATTACGCGGCTTGCCTTCTCATTGTGAAAATCTACAAAATTTTTCGGGTCTTTAGGCCACCAGTCCGGGGCATTGCGGTAAGGCTTGGGCTCAACAGCTCTGCCGTCTGCATATTCAGCCAGAATCGGCTTATTCTGCTTGAGAACCTTTAAAGTTGCGTTTGCATATGTATAAAGGCATGCAAGCCACGACATATTCTGGGCACGAATATCGCGCATGGCGCTTATAAGCTTTTCTTTTTCTTCATCAGTGAAAATCTCTGCGCCTGCACCATAGCCTTTCAAATAAATTGAGTCTGTGTCTGTACCGATGAGCAGCACAAGCCCGTTCTTGTTTGAACCGTAACCAAAGCCGTTCGCATCAAAAAACTCGTCGGCATAAGAACCGAAAGTTTGGTTAAATTCGGTCTTAAGGCAGATAGGCATATCAAATTTAAAAGCATCTACTGCACGCAATAAAAGGTCGTTAAGTTCAGCAAGGTCGGCTTCTTTAATACTGTGGGAATAATCGTTTGCGCGGTCTAGGTCTTTTCTATATGGTTCTGCCCAAGAAAAAAGCGGCAGAACGGCGAGTATAAGCAAAACTAAACAAATCTTTATATTTTTCATGCCTTTGTGTCCTTAGAAGAAAATCTGAATGAAAAGCAACAGAGCGTATAAAATGCCGAACGGAATCAGAAAATTCAAGCCGAACAAAAACCAGCCCTTTTTCTTTGAAATAGGAAAATCTCCGACAAATTTGCCTGTCTGTCCGTTTATAGCGTAGTGATAATCTTTGCCTTCGTATTTGCAGTTAAGCAGATAAACAGGAAGCATCGCGTATTCAACGGCCGGCTCTACCAGCCTTAAGTTGCTGCCTCTCACAAAAGTAGAAGAAAAACCTCCTGTTGTCTCTTCAAAGATTTTTTCAGCTTCTGTCATCATAAACTTTTGGGCGCGCGGCAGCTCTGAATCAGGCGGACTGTCAAAGCGGTCAGCAAGATAACCCGCAAGATATTTGCTGTCAAAAGCCGTGAGTTTTGAATAATCAAACGGCTCGATAGAATCCATCATCTCGTTGTTAATCTTTACGCTTGCGTCTACAGGCAGCTTTGCAAACTCAAGACTGCCGACACGTTTGAGCGCGTAAACGCTGGTTGTTATGCTGGAACTGCTGCTTGAAACTTTTTCGCCGTGAAATGTAATGTCGCCAGCAATTTTGGTGCTGAAAAGCCAATACGGAATGTATATGCCCTGAAGGTCGCCGACTCTGCACGAATTAAAGTAATTGAACGGCAGCATTTTTCTCTCTGAGGCGATTTTGCGCAAAATGCTCTTTGCTTTGTCTTTTGTAATTTCAAATGGAATAATAAGATTGGGCTTAAGTCCGCCTGTGCTTGAATTCTTTAAAATGACGTTGTTGCTGCAATAAGGGCAGATTGTTGCCATTGTGGTTTTTGGTGTTTCTATAACTGCGCCGCAAGACTGGCACTCATAAGTGAACGTGCCCTTGAGCTTTTCGCCCGAAAGCTTCCTCTTGTATTCGCCCCAGTCAAACTGCTTTTCGGTCTCTGCCTCATCGTCTTTTAGTTCTGCTACGGCAAATGTGCTGCCGCAATATTCGCAGACTGCGGCTTCTTCTTTTGGTGAATACAAAAGCGGCGCACCGCAGGACGGGCATTTATGCTGAATTACGCTTTCAGGCTTTTTGATTGAAGCTTCTGAATCTGCTGAACCGGCGGCCTGCGCCGCGGCTGCGTTCTGTTCTTCTAGTGTTGTTTCTTCCATGCCTGCCAGTATACCATATCAGCCGGAATATATACACAACAAATAGCATCGAATTGCATGGCACTCACCATTGCACTTGCACATCAACTTATGAGGAGACGGCTGTACATGAGCAATAATACGCAGGAGTGTACATGAACTTATGAGAGCGAGCTTGTACATTTTCTGCCGGTTTTGCCATGCAAAAGCGGCACTTTTCGCCGATATAGCTTTTTCCGTAGATTGGGCTATTGCGAAAAGACAAAGTCCGGGTGTTCGCCTGACCAGCCAATTTGCGGCAGACAGCTTAAGAACGACATATCTTCAGCGCTAATTTCAAAGCTTGAAATGTCGAGATTCTCCTTCATGCGCTCAAGGCTTGAAGCCTTCGGAATAACCGAAATGTTCTGCTGAACAAGGAACTGAAGCAGAAGCTTTGCAGGTGAGACTTTGTACTTAGCCGCCATTTCTGTAATAAGCGGCTCGTTCATCACCCTGCCCCTGCCAAGCGGGCTCCATGCCTGAAGCAGAATACCGTTTTCTCTGCAATAGCGGCAGGCTGTTTCCTGCATATAACCAACATGAAGCTCAAGCTGGTCAACAACAGGCTTTATCTTCCACATAGATTTAATAACTTCAAGATGATGCGGGAGGAAATTGCTTACACCGACAGCCTTTACTTTTCCAGTTTCATAAAGCTGTTCCATGGCTTTCCAAGTCTGCTTTAAAGGCTCTTTCCATTCTGACTCAGCGTCAGCGCGCGGCCAGTGAACAAGAAACAAATCAAGATAGTCTGTCTGCAGTTTCTTCAAGCTTTCTTCGCAAGACTTCAGCGTTTTTTCAAAACCAAGTTCTGTGCGCCAGACTTTGCTTGCAATAAAAAGCTCTTCTCTTGGAATGCCGCTTTCTTTTACAGCCTGCCCTATTTCAGTTTCATTAAAATAAAAAGCAGCTGTATCAAGGTAGCGGTAGCCTGCCTCAAGCGCGCGGAGAATGTTGTCTTTTCCGTCTGTTTCAGTAGCTTTATAAGTTCCAAAGCCTATTAAAGGCAGCACAAAAGGTTTTTCCATATATTCCCCCGTAAAACGCAAGGTTAAAAGCTGATAACAACAAATGCCTTTGCAGGAATTGAAACCGCACCCGAAAGGCTGATTTTTTCAGTTTTGCAGGCAGCCGCTTCCGGAGCACGTTTAGTGCAGACCTGTAGATTGCTCATAATGCCGCCTTTAAGCACTTTGTTTCCGGCTGATGAATCAACGGCGTCAGTCGGTACAACTTTTTTGGCTTTTCCAGAAGCAGCGGCAAGGCTGACAATTTCTGCGCTGCATTTTAAGGCACTACTTTTTTCATCGAATAAGGCGAGCGTCTGCGCTTCGTCATTTCCGTTTGCAATTTTAATAATGCTTCTGCCGTCAGCGGCTTTAACAGCAGAAACATAAAGCTTGTTTGCGCGCAAAGTCTTTTCCTGTCCGTCTAATTCAAGCTTTTCAACACCTGAATAGTCAGAGAACAGCTTTTGAACATAATAAGTCGGAGTAAGCACAACCTTGTCCGCGTCAAACCAAATCATGTCAGGTGTCCACTGTGAATGCCCGATTCTGTTGAAAAGCGGAGCATAAGAAGCAAGTTTTACTAAATCGCCGTTGCGTTCCATTCCGGTCATCATAGCAGCTTCGGCAACGGCAGCTTCTATAGAATTAGAAAGATTGTCATCATGGGCAGCATATTCGCCGGCAAAAACCGCAATGTCGCGCGGATAATCGTCGTAAAGCGCAACATTGTCATAGAGCCACTGCGGCGCAACGTAATAATGCTCGTCAACGGCATAGGCAATCTTTTTGTTTGATTTTCCCTGTTTATGGTAAAATTCCCATGCCTGTGCATGCATTTCATTTTTTATGAACGGACCGGCTGTTCCGATTGCCTTAATTTCAGGGTACTTTTCGTGAATTGCCTTTTCAAAAGCAAGATACCGCGGAGCAAGATCAACCGCGCCGCTTTCCCACTGCTCGTTTCCGATTCCAATCATTTCAAGATTAAAGCTTTCTGGGTGACCCATTTCGGCGCGGAGCTTTCCCCATTTAGAAGTAACAGGGCCATTTGCAAATTCAATAAGATCCAGTGCGTCCTGAACATACTGCTGGAACTCGTCTGTGTTTACAGGCACTGTCTGGTAAGAACGGAACTGGCATGCCACGCCGATATTCACAATCGGAAGCGGCTTGCAGACGCGTTTTTCACTTGAAAGAAGCTCACACAAAAGGAAATACTCGTAAAAGCCGATGCCGTAACTCTGCATATAATGGCAGTCCTGCATCTCCCATTCAGCAATTGTGTTGCCGCCCTGAACAGCCCATAAGTTTGTCATAATCTTGCGGTCTTTGAGCGCACCGACTGTGTTTTTCCACTGATAGCGGCGCATAAGGCTTGTACCTTCAACAATGCAGCCGCCCGGAAAGCGCAAAAATGCTGGATGAAGATTTTTAAGTGCTTCAAAAAGGTCTTTTCTGAAAATTCCGGCAACCGCATCTTCCGGCATCAATGAAATAAGATCGAATTCTACAGAACCGGCTTTTGAAAGCTGAAGCTGGAATTCTGCGCCCTGAACATCAGCTTCGGCGGTAAGCACTGCCTCGTATTTTTGCCACTCAGGTGTGTCACAGACAACATGAATTGTGTCCATCCACTCTTTCGGCGGATTTTTTCCATTATTAAAAGTGATTTCAGTTTTTGCAAAGCTTTTGCCGTCTTTTACTACAGAAGCAATGATATTTCCTTCAGGGTATTTTACTTCGCGGGTATAAAACGAAAGCTTGTATTTCATTCCCTTTTTAAGGCTTATTCCGTCATAAGCTTTGTTGGCAAAACCTTCGCCGTCTTTTTTTGCAGTAAAACGAAGATAATGCGGATTGTTCTGACTTAGCGGCTCATTAAACGAAATTTCAAGATTGTCTTCGCTGCCGTCAATTGAATGCCATGCATAAAGATTGTCTTCTTTAAGCACATAGTTGTGATTTTCGCCCTTGCTTTTTACGGCTTCAAACGAGCGGTTCTCAAGCAGTTCCGCATAAAGCCCGCCGTCTGCGGCAAAGTTAATGTCCTCAAAAAAAAGCCCGACCATGTCCGGCGTAATTTTTCCGGATGTTTTTCCTGATAATATAAGTTTGTTTTCCTGCATATATCCAATATAAATTAAGTTAATCGTTTAATCATATCAGAAAAAATTACTATGGGACGAATTTCTTAGACGGAATTTGCAGCAACAGAACCGCTATTTGTGTTTATAGAATCTGCTTAACTGTGTCAGTTTAACAGCGTCAGAATTTTCAAGCTTCACATTATTTCTGAATATTGCGTATGAATCATCAATAAGCGTATTGCCGTCAAGATTTGCAACTTCAATAACCTTGTATTCGTCAAATGTTGTAATGAGCACATAAATCTTTCCGGTGTATGCCACTTTCATCTGTTTCAAATCTTTAATGAGAGTCTGCACATCATAGCTTGTCTTGTCATATTCGTTCTGCACATATTCCCATTCTGCCGGGTTGGTGCTCGGAGCGTTTATATCAAAGGAATATGTGACGGCGCTAATCAGTCTATAATTTGACTCTGAGCCGAGTGTCAGATCTTCATATTGATGCGCTGAAATTTCAGTGATGGAATTGCCCTCTATTGCGAAATGCGCCTGATAAGCAGTAATAAAGCCGTTATCGCTTTTTGCTTTAATTAAATAATCAGGCTCTACGCTTACGCATGAGGTAAACGCCAGAGAGACAATACAGAGCAGACACAAACTATAGATTG
Source organism: uncultured Spirochaetales bacterium (assembly GCA_946406925.1). GTDB lineage: Bacteria > Spirochaetota > Spirochaetia > Treponematales > Treponemataceae > UBA1240. The sequence continues at coordinate 19,806 of CAMJMF010000020.1, forward strand.
ATTTTCGCATATTCTAATACTCACCAAATAGACGTGTTCGGAAACCTTAGCTTTCCGAACACGAACTTTAGTAAATCGCAATTTTGTAAGGCTTTAGCCTGAAAAATTGCAGACCTGTTAGGAAACTGACCGAGTTTCCTAACAGGTCTAATTAAGCAGCCTGAACTTTAACATTCAGACTGCTTCTTATCAATATCGACTCAGGCCTTATTTTATCCCCATTTTATAGTTCAGCACTTTCTTCGGACAGGCTGAAATGCACTCACCGCAGAGAATACATTCGGCAGTACGGAGTTCTCCAAGATTGCCGGTGCCGCTGCTGCCGTCTTTCACAAGCTTCTTTACATCAACGCTCATCGGGCAGACCTTGCTGCAGGCACCGCAGCCGACGCAGGATTCGTGCTGTGCTTTAATTTTCAGCTGGGGCAGATGAAGCAGGCGGCCGAACTTGTAGCCCATAATCATAAACGGTGCCATCCAGCAGATATAATGGCAGTTGGCGCGCTTACCGTGAACAACCGCCGGAATCAAAAACAGAAGCACAATTCCGTAGTAGATTACGTAGCTGTAAATATTAGCAATTGAAATGCCATGCTCAGTCATAAAAAACGGCTGAATTGTGTAGTCGCCCTTGCCGAGCACATGACACAAAATAACGCCCGAAAGCCACACAGCCCAGATTCCGTACTTCAGATAATTCCGCCAGCCCTGCTTAGGGCTTTTCGGGGAAAAGCGCTCAAAGCATTCGCTCATTCCGCCTGTGGGACACAGAAAGCCGCACCACAACCGCCCGAAAAACATGCCCAGCACAAACATAAGCGTAAAAACAATAAAGCTTCCGTTAATCACATGCTGAAGCGCCGCCATAATTATGAGATACGGCGAGAAATAATAAATCGTTATCGGAAAAAGCAGCATCGAAAAAGTAATAAGAAATCTGCGGATTGTCTGTAATTTCATAAAGTCCTCCTGAAAGAGCTGCCGCTTCAGCAGTCTTTGCCAAGTAAACTGTGCAACTATTATTTTATAGCACTGCCAAGTAAACTTGTCAAGCAGCTATTCAAGAATATGCCCTATGTGGCGCTTTTCAAAGAACATGTCGCGGTTTGCAAGCACAATAATTACAGCGGCAACAGTTACAAAAAGCGTTTCTATGCATTTTGTGGTCTGTGTCATTGCAATTTTTTCCTGTATTGTGTTTACAAAAAGATGAAACAGAATACTTGCAAGCATACTGCGCCCGTTCTTTACATAAACCCATGTTGTAATAAAGCCCATCGGCACAACTGAAATAAAAAAGTTAAACATATAGAGGTTGCTCATCTGGCGGATTTCTATGTGATAAGTTCCCGGAATCCAGAAAAGCGGAAGATGCCACAGCGCCCAGACAAAACCAAAAATGATTGACTCCTTGAACCACGAGCAGTACTGCGCAATTGAATCTTCGCCGTAACCGCGCCAGCCTACTTCTTCAAGAATTGAAGCCAGAGCAATTGTTGCAAAAGCAGAAAAAATCCCGGGTCCGTCAAAAGTAAAGCCTTCAATAACCGAAAACTGCTCAATTGAGCCGCCGAACAAAAGCGACATAAGAATCGAACAGCAGATTACGGCTGACATAATCAGAAAACCGCCGATGATGTACAGCGGCTTGAGCTTCCAGAAGTTGAAAATCTTCCGATTAAAGTCTTTTTTGAGTGCGTCACTTTTTGAAGTGAATACTGTGATAATTGCAAGTGTTGCAGGGCTTATTAATCCGAGCACCATTCCGATTGTGCAGAAAACGCTTTTATCAAAAAGAATTGCAAAGAACCAGAATGTCCAAGTAAAAATAAAGACAAGCGCGTAAAACCGTTTTGGTCTGTATGTGTACATTTCCGCCTCCCTACTCTGCCTTTACAATCTGAACTTCAGATTTCCAGCCGTTAATTTCTACTATCAGATCTGTCTCTGCTTCCAGCTCTTCTTTTTTGTTCTTTCCGCTGATAATTTTTCCGTCTGAATCAACAAAGCGGGTAAAGCGTCCTGCATTTTTAAGATAATAATTCGTATTTTCAGCAAAACAGATTTTTGAAACAGCATGAATCTGGTTAAAATCAATTCTGCCTTTTGCGCCGTTTACCTTTACAAAAAGATTAGAGCTTGTGTCCAGCTCCAGATTTCCCTTTGCGTTTACAAAGCCCACATTCTTTGCCTTGCCGGAAAATTCAATTGCGTCAAAAGTAAGGTCTCTGACTTTAAGATTTTCAAGCTCTGAACAAAGCTCAACGTCGGCTACAAATTTTTCCGGAATGCGCACAAGTATAAAAAGATTTTCGATTGCCGCAATATCAGACAAATCAGATGAATGCTTAACAATAACATCCATGTGCTTTTCATTTTCTGTGATTTTCACCTTAACCTGTTGGGCAAGAAAATTAAGCTTATTAGAAGCGGCAATTACCTGAATCTTTTCGTCCCTGGTTTTTTCAATAATTACTTCGCGGGCTGCGCCGATGTGCAGATCAATTTTTTTCTGGCTGTCCAAATCATATTCGGTGCGGCTTTCATAGAGGAATTCATGTTTTGAGATGAGGCTTTTTTCTTCGCTTAAAAGCGAATCAAGCGATTCATTGAATAATGAGGAAATGGCTAGCAGATTTTCGATATCCGGAATTCCGCTGCCAGTTTCCCATTTTGTGATTGCCTGACGGCTTACATGTATTTTTTCCGCAAGCTGTTCCTGTGAAATGCCTTTCTGCTTTCTAAGTTCTTTAAGTTTGTCTGCAAAGTTCATATTATCTCCTTGTACAACCCGCAGTTTTCTGCAGGTTTGTACCCGAATCATAAAGCCGCGCTTTCAATTATAACAGAAACTTTGCATTACAAAAGCAAAAATTCATGCTACTTATCGTAGCATT
>CAMJMF010000021.1 GCA_946406925.1 uncultured Spirochaetales bacterium
GTGAGGTTTTGAAATGATTAGAAAGATTGTAAAGATTGATGAAGAAAAATGTACTGGTTGCGGACTATGTGCTTCTGCATGTCATGAAAATGCGATTGTTATGGAGAATGGAAAGGCTCATCTTTTACGTGATGATTTTTGCGACGGATTTGGAGATTGTCTTCCAGCTTGCCCTGCCGGTGCAATCACAATTGAAGAGCGCGAAAGTGCAGCTTATAGTCCTGAAGCAGTAGAAATGAGAAAACAGATTTTAGCAGCGCAGAATGAAGGCGAGGCCGGTCATATGGCACATACTCATGCAGGAGGATGTCCTGGCAGCGCAATGCATACTTTTAATCGGAATGAATCTTCTGAAAGTTATGATAATCACACAGTTCCAAGCGAACTTATGCAGTGGCCGGTTCAGATAAAACTTTTGCCGACACAAGCACCTTTCTTTGAAAACGCAAATCTCTTAATTGCAGCAGACTGTACAGCTTATGCCTATGCCGCCTTCCATCGCGACTTTATCAAAAATCATATTACTCTGATTGGTTGTCCCAAACTTGATGAAGGTGATTACACAGAAAAGCTCACTCAAATAATCAGTAACAACAGCATCAAAAGCATTACAATCGTTCGTATGGAAGTACCTTGTTGTGGAGGTCTTGAGCGTGCTGCAACCGAAGCCTTAAAAGCCAGCGGAAAATTCCTTCCATGGCGAGTTGTTGTGATTTCGCGAGACGGTGATATTCTGGAATAAGCTCAGTTTTTAATAATCGCCAGAGCACACGGCATCCTTCCGTCAACAACTTCGTAATTGATGTTGGAATAGCCCATGTCGGCAAAGAAGATTACTCTGAACCTGTAGCTGTCATCAACAAGATTGTTGATGTAGACACAGGTTCTGCGGATGGTATTCTTTCTTTGAATGGTTCTGTGCAGATTTTGGGAAAGAAACTTTTGATTGGCGGCGAAGACAGCGGAATCTGGTTTGCTCCTACAACAGGCGAAGAGGCTGTTATTGACGAATCCGGCACAGACTGGACTCAAGTAACGGCAAAACTTGCTATGAACAAGCCAGGAACTTTGCTCTTTGCTTTGCCAAAGACCCTTACAAGCGGCAAATACCGCATTGTATTGAAAACAAGATCTCCGTCGAACTTAAAATATGTTCGCAAAGATCTTGTTAAAACAATTTCGGATGCTGTTGTAATACAATAGCAGGTAATTTCTAAAAAGCCGGCTTGAACAAAGCCGGTTTTTTATGCATTACATTGCACACTTTGCTGATTCTTGACCAATAACATTAAAAGGCTTATGATAAACCTGTGTTAGACAAGGCTAATATTAACAGGATAATATGAAGTTCTTGCAGGAATTGAAGCAGTCAAAAAGGCACTGCTTTAAAATAACAAAGCCCGCTGTTTGTAGCGGGCTTTTTGCTTATACGCTGTAAATCTTGAACTTTGCAGCTTCCATCTGCAGGTTTGTGGTTGCTTCCATATTCAAGGTTGCTGCCTGCTTGATGTTCTCAATGTTTGAAATGATTGACTTGGTTTTTTGCGTCATGTCATTCATTGATTCTGTAATACTGCTTGTTCCTTCCGCAAGTTTGCCGATTTCGGTATTTACTTCTTTGCTTCCTGTAAGGATTTCTTCGGAATTCCGTTTTACAGCATATGTTATTTCGCTGATTTCTTTCATTGCCTCAAGAACCTGGGCACTTCCTGTGTCCTGTTCCTGCATAGCGGTCATAATCTGCTTTTCCTGGTTCTTTACGTTGTTCGTCATATTGAAGATAAGCTCAAACTGTGCCTGAACTTCTTCTGTGTTTGAAGCAACAGTGCTGATTGAAGAACCAAGATCCTGCAGGCGGGTTGAAATCAACTTACTCTGCTCGTTACTTTCTTCAGCGAGCTTACGGATTTCATCAGCAACAACAGAGAAACCTTTTCCGGCTTCACCTGCGTGGGCAGCCTCAATTGCGGCGTTCATAGCAAGCAGGTTAGTCTGCTCTGCAATGTGCTGAATGATTGTACTTGCTTCAAGAAGACCTTCTGATTCTTCGTAAATTGATTTTGAAGTGGCTACAGCATCATCAACTTTTTTCTGGCCTTCGTTTGCGGCATAATCAAGTTGTGCAACGGCTTCAGAGTTGCGGTCAAGAATGCTTGTTACAGAATGAATGTTGGAAACCATCTGCTCAACAGCAGCAACTGCTTCTGTAACATTTGAAGACTGAGCCTCAATATTTTCGTTCAAAACAGAAATATTTGTTGTAATCTGATTTATTGCAGCCTGTGTTTCAGTAATTCCGGCTGTCTGATTTTCAATTTCATTGTTTACGTTTGTAATACTCTTTGAGATGAGCCCTGTCTGCTCTTCTGTGTCGCTGGCGTTCTGTGAAAGGGCAGCAGCAGTGTCCAAAGTTGTTTCTGCTGAATCCTGAATGTTGGCAATAAGCTTTTTTGTTGTATCCGAAAATGTGTTTATGTGGTTTATAAGAAGTCCAAGCTCATCACGGCTGCGGAGCTTAACATTGATTTTTGTGTAATCACCTTTTGCAAGATTTTCAGAAAGCTTTTCGATTCGTCTGATTGCAATAAGCGAATCTCTTGTTAATGCCATAAAATCGACAAAACCTGCAATAAGACAGCAGAAAAAAGTTGGTACAAGTCTTGAAAGCAGAATGTCCTGAATCTGCCAGCCTTTTACAAGTGCGTTGTTGAGCGGTGCGGCACAGACTAAAGTTATTCCGCACATTGCAAAAAAAGCTGTTATAATAAAACGCGCTCTGAATGTAAGACCGAGGTTTTCATTTGTAAGCGGAATTTCTGCCATCTGGTCTTCAAGCTCGCCGTGAAACAGAATATAGCTCAAAAGACTTACAAGGCTGATTGTGCCGAACATCTGAAGGAATATTGTCATTGTAATAATTGCCGAACCGAACCAGTGTGATTCATAACACATGGCGTAAACAATTACAAGGTCAACAAAAATCGGTATTCCGATTGAGATTGTAGGATAGAGAGCATGTGCCTTATCGCATATCCGCACAGATTCAGGGCTTCCGTCGTAGGCTTCTATTCTGGGCAGAAAAATTCTTGTGATGATAAACGGAAGAATCATTGAAACAATCATTGATATGAAAATTTCGGGTTTTAAGATCATCTGTGTTGTCTCTGCAACCGAAAAATATTTTGTTGTATAAAGCTGAAGAACAAAAAAGCTTATCGGCGAAGCATACATAAGCCAGTTTAAAATATAAATTCTAAGCGGATGTTTGAAACGAAATGGTTGTGTGCTGGAAATCTCAGCCATGTTTATACTACCTTCCTTTTGATGCTATAGATACAATCGGCATAATCGCGGTCTGTATCCAATAATTTACTTAAGAAATATAAACATTTTGTGATTTTCACTTTAAATTAATCGTTTAACATTATGTACTTTAATAGAATAAAAAGCAATATATTATAGAAAGAAATATGCGGAATGTGGGAATTTATAAAAACAGCCGCATTTGAATGTTGCGGCTGCTTTGTGTTGTTTTTGTTATTGTTCTTGAACGCCGGATCTTAACAAGTCTGCAAAGGCAAGAAGACTTTCTGCTTTTAAGACTGCAAGTCCCTGTTCTTCGTCTCCTAAAATAACCAGATTGTCTCCGGGAGAAATATTAAAGATTTTTCTTGCCTTAGCCGGAATCACAATCTGCCCTTTGTCGCCGACTGTTACCATGCCGAACATGTGCTTGCCTTTTGGCGGAACAAGCATGTTCATGTTGTCAGAAGGCTCGTAATTGGCAAGGTCGTCAAGCGATACGCCGAACATATCCGCAAGAATCCGGCATTTGTCCAAATCTGGTATTGTTTCGCCGTTTTCCCATTTTGCAACAGCCTGCCGAGATACTCCGAGTTTTTCGGCAATGTCTTCCTGTGTGAGCGACTTCATCTTTCTAAGCTGAATAAGATTGTCTTTAAACATTGCTGTCCTTCGGTGTCTCCAGGTTTGTGTGCGGTGCTTCAGCTGCGGCGCGCTGCTTTTTTATGCCCAGAATTGCCCAGCGGAAGAACGGAATTCGTGAGATTATCTCGTTAAGACCATAACCGACAACAAAGCCTGCAATAAGGCTCAGCACATAGGTCAGGGCAGGCGGCAGAAGTGCAGTCTTGCCTGCATAAAGCGCCACAGCCGAAATTCCCAGCATGTGGAAAACGTAAAGTCCCCAGCTTCTTTTGTTCATCCATTTAGTAAAGGCGTTTTCAAAGTCGGCAAAACGCGCCGCGCCGCCCAAAATTGCAAGACTGGTGAACCACGCAAAGGCGGCGTAAAGCAGCGTGCGGTTTATAGGTTTGTCTGCAATGTTTTTGCCAAAGTTTATGATGCAGAAAGCTGTGCATAAAGCCAGAGCCGCCGCGCCGAAAAGCGGAAACCACTTTTTAAGCCGCTCAATAACTTCGTCGTGCGAAAATACAAAATAGCCCAGAAAGAACACAATGCCGTAAAACCCGAAACGGTAAACAACAATGAGCGGCGTGTTCATAATCTGACCCGCGCCCCATACTGGAAGTGCAAGCAGTGCAAGAACTGCAACATTTGTTTTTGCGCATATATTATGCAGCCTGTCTTTTTCAATTTTGCGTATAATCAATAGCACAAGAGAAAATACCCACAGAAGCTGAATGTACCACAAAACGCCTATGCCCGAAACGCTCATGATAAGGTAGAGAACAAAAGACGGCACGTCTGCCATAGTGTCAAATGCTCCGCCAATAGCCATACTCAAATAGCCCTGAACAAAACCAAAGATAAGCACACCGATTGTTGACGGCACAAGAAGCTTTGTCGTGCGGCTTCTGAAAAACTCGCGGTCTGTGTGATTTTCAAGGTAAAGCTTTGCACTTATGCCAGAAACAATGAAAAGCAGCGGCATGAACCACGGATAAACAATGTACATTAAAAGGTCAATCCACTGGGTTTCAAGATCTGCAATTTGCCCAAGTCCGCCGAGGATTCCCTCTGCGTTATATTCCCAGACTACATGATAAAAAACAACAAGAACAACGGTTGCCCATCTGATGTTGTCAAGCCAGTGTTTTCTCATATAAATACCACCTTTGCAACTAATCTTAACATTATTCTAAATACGAAAGCTTGTGCTGTCTATCAAGTAAAGCAAACATTTTCTGGGTTTATTTGTCAGTTTTAGTTGCGTTAAGCTTTGGGCGTAAACCGCATAGGCACATAAGCGCATTTGTATTCTGCAAAGCCGGCTTTTTTATAGACTGAATAGCCGTCTTTTGTGGCAAGCAAATCTACGCGGTCAATACCGTTTGATTCTGCATAGTCTGTGAGCATTGCAATCAGTTTTGAGCTATAGCCTTTTCTGCGGTGTTCGGGCTTGGTGTATACGCTTAAAACTTCTGCGGTCTTGCCGTGAATAAAATTCGGGTTTGCTGGTTTTTCATATATTATAAGCAGTGCAGCAGCGGCAACTTCGCTGCCGTCTTTAGCAATAAAGGCAACTGCATCTTTGTTCAAGTGCTTTTCAAAATAAGAAGAAATCTGCTGGCGCAACTTTTGGGCATCAGCTTCTGAAAGTGCTCCAAAGTCTTCATTTATATAAGCGAGCCTAAGCTCTGTAATCTGTTCAATGTCATTTTCTGCTGCTGTAGTAAAAGTCATTTTTCACCTTCTTTAGCCTTATTTTCGGATTTGCGGCTTATAGCTTTTAGAATAATCCAAAGGGTAACAAAAGTCACCCAAAAGTGACCAATGTCACCGTTGTTTTCTTCCCCGACTGACCGTATATTAAGCTTGTAACGGGGTGCTTAGGCACTGCCGCGGAGGCTTGGAGGTATGGTCAAAAACTTACATACGTCACTTCGTGCCGTTTGCATATAGGTAATTATTTAACTTTGTGCTTGCGCACATGTGCATCCTTGTAAGTTTTTGACCTGCAGATTTTGCTTCCGCAAAACTGCGATTTCGCACATCCTTGTGCGACCGCTGCCGCGGAGGCTTGGAGGTAGATATGGACAGTATTATTTCAGTTTTGGCTGATAATCTTCCTTGGGTTTGGGTTGCAGTAACAATCATCTGCGTGGTGATAGAATCTCTGACCCTTTCTCTGACTACCATTTGGTTTGGAATCAGTGGCTTTGTGATGGTTTTTCTTGCATTCACGCCGCTTCCTTTTAGTGTTCAGATTTTAATATTTGTTGTGCTTGCTCTGGTTCTTCTGATTTTTACACGTCCGCTGGTAAAGCAGAAGCTGAATCAGAAAAAGATTGCAACAAATTATGAGCGCATAATCGGGCAGCTTGCTGTAGTGACAAGAAAAATCACCGCGCTGGAAAAAGGTTCTATAAAAATCAATGGTATGGAATGGACTGCTGCCGTCAAAGAGGACATCACCCTCGAAGAAGGAAGCAAGTGCATTATCGAAGAAATTGCCGGTGTTACGGCATATGTGAAATCAATATAGGAGAAGCAAAACTATGTATGTTCTTATTGCAGTTATTATCGTTGTTATGATTCTGATTATCACAAACATCAGAATTGTTCCGCAGTCAAATGCTTTTGTAATTGAGCGTCTTGGTGGTTATCATGGAACTTGGAACGTTGGTCTTCATGTAAAAATGCCGTTCCTTGACCGCATTGCAAAAAGGGTTTCGCTTAAGGAAAAGGTTTTTGATTTTCCGCCACAGCCTGTAATTACACGCGATAACGTTACAATGATGATTGATACTGTAGTTTATTTTCAGATTACAGATCCAAAGCTTTATACATACGGTGTTGAACAGCCTATAAACGCATTGGAAAATCTTAGTGCAACTACACTCCGTAACATTATTGGTGAGCTTGAGCTTGATGAATCTCTTACAAGCCGTGACGTTATAAACACAAAGATGCGTGCAATTCTTGATGAAGCAACTGACCCTTGGGGAATCAAGGTAAACCGCGTTGAGGTTAAGAACATTGAACCGCCGCAGGCTATCCGCGAGGCAATGGAAAAGCAGATGAAAGCTGAACGTGAACGCCGTGAACAGATTCTTATTGCAGAAGGCCACAAGCAGTCAGCAATTCTTGAAGCCGAAGGTCAGAAGCAGGCACTCATTCTTGAAGCTGAGGCTGCAAAAGAAGCTGCAATCCAGAAGGCAAAAGGTGAAGCTGAAGCTATCCGCGAAGTTCAGCAGGCTAAGGCAGAAGGTCTTAAGATGCTGCGCGATGCCGGCATGGACGACAAGGTTCTTAAGCTGCGTAGTCTTGAAGCTTTTGAAGTTGCAAGCAACGGTCAGGCAACAAAGATTATCGTGCCGTCAGATTTGCAGAGCCTCGCCGGTGTAGTTACCAGCGTAGCAGAAATAGCAAAGAAATAGATTGCCACGTCGCCCTGCGGACTCCTCGCAATGACGGTTAATTACCGTCATTGCGAGCGCATGATTCGTCATTGCGAGCGTAGCGAAGCAATCCATATTACAAGGATAGGGGGTAAGCATGAAAAAAGTTCTTGTAGTTTTATTTTCAATTTTAATTGTTCTGTGTCTTGCCTCCTGTAAAAAGCAGGAAAAAAACGCTGAGCCGCCTGCGTATTATTATGATGTCTTGAGAATTAAGGCTGATTTAGCGGCTTCTTCTATGCGTTCAATTTATAATCCCGCTGATTTTGATGAGCTGGAAAAAGATATTCTTGAGAAAAAGGTCAGCCGCACTGACTGTTATTACAGACTTAGAAAAATTTTAAATACTTATCACGTTGCACATGTTTCCATTGTACCGGCTGAACCGGATCCTATAGCACTTCCTATTGTTTTTTATTATTTTGGAAACGAATATCATGTTTGCAGTGCAATAAAAAAATATGAAAAGTACATCGGCTGGAAGCTGACTCAAATAGATGGTCTTGAAATAACTGAAGCTGTCGATAGAATTGCAGACTTTTATTCCTATGAAACAGCAATAAGTAAGAAGCAGCTTATCGAAAAGAAAATTCCTTTTAATGATTTTAAGTATGCCGGACTGCTCGATAAAAATGGAAAGCTCCGGGTAAGTCTTGAAGCAGCAGACGGTAAAACAGCAGAGCTTAGCTTAAAGTCTATTGATGTAAGAAAATTCAAGTTTATTCAGATAAGCCCTGAAAAAGAAAACAACTATCTGCCTTATTTTGAAACAAACAATTATGCTATAAAACCCTGTCCTCAAAAACGCACTTTGTATGTTCCGTATTTTTCCTGCATGCCAAGAGAAGATTATGCTCCGGATGTCTGGTTTTCAGATATTATTAAGGAATTGGACACCGGTTTGTATGATACTCTTGTCTTTGATTTAAGATACAATAGGGGTGGTCAACTGCTTACCTGGGGATTTCCGGAAAAATACAGAGATGAATTAAACAAATATAATATTGCCCTGATTGCTAGCGGCAGAACTTTCTCTGCAAGCACCTGGTTTATGGAATCAATTTTGAGTGTATGCCCTGATGCTAAAATTTTCGGTGAAGAAACCGGACAGGCAATTCATAATTACACAGGCTTAAGAAAAGAGGAACTTAAAGCTTTGAACTGCAAATTTGGTTTTCCGGCATTTCTTGATGAGCTCACGCCTCTTACAACAATAAAAGAGCGGACTGATGAATATTACCGCGGAATTATGCCCGATGTTGAAGTGCAGGAAAGCTTTGAAGATTTTATGAATGGCGAAGACACAATTTATAACGCGGTTTATGATTATTTCAATAAATAGACTATGTCATTGTCTGTCATTCCGAATGCTACGCATCGACCGCACGCTCGCTACGGCCGAATGTTTCAGAATCTGATAATAGATGCTGAAACAAGTTCAGCATGACGAGGTTTTGTGGTATAATATGAACATGAATTATAAAAAGTTTCTGGACAAACCTTTCCGTCTCATGGCTCTGATCGGCTGCGTATATTTAATTATTATGCTGATTCTGAATGTATTCACAGGTTTTGCCTATGAACAGAGCATTATGCCTTTTTCAAAAACTATCTCGTATATTATAGAAGGAATTGCATTTGTTCTTTGCGTACTTTGTTTTTTCTTCTATACAAAACACATCATTTATTATATTGCACTTGAAATTCTCACGCTTTCAAATCTCTATACCGGAAGAATTTATACAGCTTTGTTTTTGACCGCAATTCTTTTTATTCTGCTGCTTGTAGAAAACAGACTTGCTTCAAAAGTGCGGCTCGGAGTGTGCCTTGCGCTGGAGGTTGTAAAGCTTGTTCTTGTTATTCCTTATGGTGTCCGCAGTTTCTTTGAATACATAGGAATTACACTTTTTTCGCTTGCTACAATCGGCTGCATAAACCTTTTGTTCCGTCATGCTTATGACAAAAAAAGCTTTGATACAATTTCTATTGATGATTACAAATTTACAGAGCGCCAGAAAGACTGCATAAAAGAGATTGTGGTGAATAACACAACCATCAAAGCGCTTGCAATCAATCACAATGTCAGCGAGAGCGCCATCAAAAAAGACCTTTCTCACATTTATGATGTTCTTGGAATTACAGGCAAGGCAGACTTAAAGGCTCTGTTTATCGGCTATGAATTCTAAAATTAAAGTATTTCTTTACTTTGGCTTAAATCCGGCTTTTTTTGTTGGTTTTCTCATTTGATTATGTTATATTTCCCTTGAAATTAATTTTAAGTTCAAGCAACAATAAAAAAGGTTCTATATGGCAACTCAAAAAATCGGAACACTGCGTAACAATCTTTTTGCGCTTTCTCTTGTGTGGAAAATGTGCCCGCGGCAGGTGATTCACAGAGCCGTTTCAAGGTTTTTGTATTATGTCAGCTGGCTTTTTTACAGCGCGTTTTTTATGCGCTATGTAATCAACGCCCTGCAGGAAGGAAAAACCTTTCAGGCGATTATGGTCTTTGTAGGCATTACAATCGGCGTTTTTGCTTCAATGGCTTTGTACAACAGCTATATTCTTGGCTGTGTTGCGCCCATCTGCGACGCAGAAATCAACAATAAGCTTTATCAAAAGCTTTTTCAAAAGTCACGGAACGTAGAGCTTGAATGCTTTGAAAACGCCGCCTTTTACGATAAGTACACGCTTGCCATGAAAAATGCAGACACGCGCCTTACCGAGACAGTGGACAATTTTTTTGGCACAGTTTTTGGCGGCATCGCAAGTGTTTATGCCTTTATTTTTATGTACAAGGTCGACAGGCTTTCCGTCACATTCCTGCTTCTGCCGGTAATCGGAAACTTCTATTTCCGCAGGCTGAACAGCAAAGTTGATTACGAGCGAAACAAGGAAATGGCACCGCATAACCGGCGCATCGATTACATCAACAGAATCATGTACTTGAAAGATTATGCCAAAGAAATCCGCCTGACGAACATTTTCAGGCTGCTAAAAAGGCAGTATACAGAAGCCATTACCGGTGTAGCTGATGTAACTAAAAAATTTGTGTTTAAATCAGCTTTTCTACACTGGTTTTATGTAATGTTCACATTCACCTTTATTTTTGAAGGGCTGCTGATTTACGGAGGCTACCGCACGCTTGTGAGCGAGACAATGAAGCTTCCGCAGCTTGCTGTTCTTACAAGCATGATGGTTGCCACAACATGGATTCTGATTGGTTTTACAGATTCTATTACAGCCTGTTTTAAGAACGGGCTTTTTATAGATTATCTCCGCACGTTTTTGGAATATAAGGAAAAAATCCCTGAAGATTATGACGGCGCAGATCCCGGCACACAGATTGAGTCTATTGAATTCCGCAACGTAAGTTTTGCCTACAAAGACGAGCCTGTGCTTTCAAAGCTCAACATGAAAATAGACGGCGGCAAAACTTATGCGCTTGTAGGTCATAACGGAGCTGGAAAATCTACAATTATAAAACTTCTGCTCCGCTTTTATGACCCGACTGAAGGCGAAGTTCTGCTCAACGGGCGCAACATCAAGGAATATAACTTACAGAAATACCGCGCCCTTTTTGCGACAGCTTTTCAGGATAACAGAATGTTCTCTATGAGCGTAGCTGACAATGTTGTGCTTGGCGAAGACATAGCAGAAAGCGAAAAAGAGCAGATCGTTGCGGACGCGCTCAAACTTTCGGGTGTTTATGACAAGGTGATGTCGCTTCCAAAAGGAATGGACACAACGCTGACGCGTGAATTTGACGATGAGGGCGCAGTGCTTTCTGGCGGTGAATTCCAGAAAATTGTTGTTGCGCGTGCTTTTGCACGGCGATGCGCTATAAAGGTTTTTGACGAACCTTCGAGCGCGCTTGACCCGATTGCTGAATACAAGCTTTTTGACAATATCCTTAAGGCATGCAGAAACAACACACTGCTTTTTATTTCGCACAGGCTTTCTTCGGTGCAGAATGCTGACCATGTTTTTCTGCTTGAAAACGGCAAAGTAAAAGAAGAGGGAACGCACCGCGAGCTTATGAAGAAAAAGGGCCTCTATGCTGATATGTATCAGAAACAGGCAGAGAACTATCTTGCTGACAAGAAGAAGCAGAAAGAAGGAATTTGGGCAGAATGAAAGACAAGAAAAAAGCAGCACCGGCATCAGGCGTACTAAAAAATCAGATTTTTCTCTGGAAACTTTGTTTTAAGACCTGCCCGTGGTATATGATTTATCACCTTTATGACGGCTTCCGCTATCAGGGTGTAATCTTTCTGGAGCACGTTCTTGGAATCCGCTATGTTTTGAAATGTGCAGAATTCCATGAGCCTTTTTCAAAAGTGCTTTTTTACATAGGGCTTATACTTTTTCTGAACATTCTTCAGATTATACCAGACGGCTTCTTTATTTACGGCTGGCAGTTCAAGTACAAGCCGCGCCTTTACCGCGCGCTTAAAGAGCAGATGTTCAAAAAAGCTTCAGAAATTGACCTTTACTGCTACGATGACCCGAAATATTACAACGACTTTGTTTTAAGCGTTTCTGAATCAGAAGCGGCAATTGACCGCTTTCTTGAACTGCTGAACATGGCGGTACAGGCGGTGACGGTTCTGCTGACTACAGGAATTTTCTACCTGATGACAGATCCGGCAGGCATTCTGTTTGTTCTTGCTTCATTTATATTGAGAATGCTGGTTTCTAAAAAGCTGAACAAGGTGAACTATGACAACCGTCTCAAGGTAAATCCGCACATGAGAAAGCGCGACTACATAAGCCGGGTTTTCTATCTTAAAGATTTTGCAAAAGAACTCCGCCTGCACCCGAATGCAGGCAGACAGCTTGAAAACGAATTTGCTGAAGCCAATGACAGCATAATCTCTGAACACAAGAAAGTCGCCGCAAAAAGAACGGTGCTTCAGTTTTTAAAAGATTATGGAACCGGCGACTTTTTGCTTGACGGTCTTTATATCACTTATCTTGTTTATAAAGCAGCGGTTGAGCATTCGCTTTCTTATAGCGACGCGGTTATTCTCTTTAATAGAACAGGAAGCCTCCGCGGCTGCATGAACCGTTTTGCAGATCTCGGGCCTAAAGCACAGGAAAACAGCATGTTCGTCGATAAGATCCGCTCGTTTCTGGCTTATGAACCGCGCCTCAAAAATGATGTCGGTGAAGCTGTTCCGCAGGGAGCAGGGGAGCTTGTACTTGACCATGTGAGCTTTAGATATTCTGAGAAGACACGCACAGTGCTTGATGATATTTCGCTTACGGTTAAACCCGGCGAGCACATTGCGATTGTAGGCTACAACGGCGCGGGCAAAACCACGCTCATAAAGCTTTTAATGCGGCTTTACGACCCTTCAAGCGGCACAATCTCTTATCATGGAAAAAACGTCAGCACGCTCAAGCCTGCTGACTATCATAAGCGCATCGGCGTTGTCTTTCAGGATTTTCAGATGTTCGGTGCAAACCTCGCCGAAAACGTTGTAATGGACGACATAAGCAGAGAAGAGCTTGAAAAGCAGTCCGGCGAAATTTGCGGTGCGCTAAATGCTGCCGGCTTTGGCGCAAAGTTTGCGAAATTGCCTGACGGGCTTTTTACGCAGGTTACCACAGAATTTGACAAAAAGTGCGTGGATTTTTCTGGCGGCGAAAGCCAGAAAGTTGCAATTTCTCGTGCCTTCTACAAAGACGCTGACATCTTGATTATGGACGAGCCTTCCAGCGCGCTTGACCCGATTGCCGAGTATGAGCTTAACAAGGCAATGGAAACAGCCGCAAAAGGCAAGACTGTATTCTATATTTCGCACCGGCTTTCTACAACGCGCGATGCAGACCGAATTATTATGCTTGAGCGCGGCAGAATTATAGAAGAAGGCACGCACAAGCAGCTGCTTGCTAAAAACGGTAAATACGCTGAAATGTGGAACGCACAGGCAGGCAAATATAATTAGCCTAAAGCCAGAACACACAAGCCCCGATGCTCTGCACCGGGGCTCTTTTTTTAGCGCTATACCAAAAGAATTTTTGTCTGTATAATTGTTTGTAATTAAACCTAAGTTATACAGGAGAGAACAATGAAAAAACTGAACAAAATCGAAAAAGCGCTTGGCATTTTTATCTTGATTTTGGCTGTGTTTTCCGCCGCCTGCACAAAGACAAAGCCGTCAGACGAAAACACAAAAACAGTAGAAGTTCTGCCTGACCAGCCCGGACAAATTGAAGCACTTCCAGAAAACCAGCTTGAGCAAACTTCTCTTTCAATGGAAAAATTTGCTAAACTGCGCGAAGGGCTTTATGAAAAAGGCGGTATTGCTTTGTTTGAATCCGGAGAGATTTATGATGTGCCTGAAGAATTTGAAAAACAGTCTGTCAGAATCTTTGGCGTTGAGGGTGATTATTTTCCGCCGGCTGAACCTTATAAAGAAATTTTAATAACTTTTATTATTGAAGATGAAAATCTTCATATTATGCTTCCTACAGATGTTTATGAAAAATCGCCTGAATTATATATTGAAGCAGAGCATGACGGCAAAACTTTTATTTATAAAGACAAAAAGCCGTTAAACTTTCACGAAGAAAAAAACATAGATTTAATAGGCTATCATGCTTCTGTTTATTTTACGAATCGCAATATCTGTTCAAAAAGTGATGAATGGAAATTCCGTCTTAAGAATTGCCAGAATGATGAGCTTATAGCCGAGCAGACACTGACAAGAAAAGCTGTTGCATGCGGATATGTGGTTTATTCAGAAGAATACGAAAATCCGTTTGTAAGAAATGAAAATTGCGGTATTAAGCCTGATACACAGTATCATTTGATTTATAAGGGAAAAGGCGGTTCTTTTCCTGATGAGGGAACTATGGCTGTTTTTTCTTACGGTTATTATACAAATAGACAATTGCTTTATATTCCTTTTCTTGGGGTGAAAACAAAAACTGATAAAGACGGCATTTGTACTTTTGATTTTTCAATAAGAGAGCCCGGACAGTACAAGCTTGACTTTTACGATGTTCCGTCTGGAAAAATAACATACACGTCATTTTTTGATTTTATCAATGTTTCAAGATTAAGCGAAACAGAATATGTTGAAACTGTCGGTACAGAATGGAAGGTGAATTCTCCTGAAGGTCTCAGGCTTAGAGATTCGCCATGGGGCGAAAAAGTCGGGCTTCTGCGGGACGGAACTGAATTAATTCAGACAGAAAATGCACATTATCCGTTCTATGATTTTATTGACGGGCATCATGGCTTTTGGATTCCTGTGCGGCAAAAAAATCCGCCGGAAACTTCTGATGTTCAGAAAAAATCTGAAATTTTCTGCGATAGCGGAGAACAAACTGAAGGCTGGGTATTTTCCGGCTTTTTAACAAAATAAGCTCTGCACTGCCGGTTGTGCTACAGGTTTGCGCGCCTTTCGGCATCAAGTTTAATCCATTCTTCAAGAGAAAGCGGCTTGTAGTCACTGAACATGCAGAAGCAGTTAATCATCTGGCAGGGAATAGGGCTGGTAATGCCTTTTGCGTTTGTTACAACAGTCTGGCGGGTAATTTTCTGGAATTCATTTACAAGCTTTTCGTCGGGACTGTTATGAACATGCCCGTAGAGCATATAAGTGCGCGGGCTTCCATCTGATTTGCGTGTGTGCTGGTGGTTATAGCAGAAAGTAGGGTAGTGGCTTAAGATTACTGTACTGCCGTGGTCGTCAAGCTCGGCATAGGGCTTAATCCATTCAAAGCGGTCAAAGTCTATGCCTTTTGTGTTTAGCCATTCTTTGTCGTGGTTTCCTTCTATGAGGCAGATTTTTCCGTTCAGGCGGCGCAGAATTGCATTAACTTCAGGCGGCTTTTTGCTGCCTATAAAGTCACCAATAACAATTACAATGTCACCGCCCTGCACTTTGGAGTTCCATTGAGAAATCATGTAGCTGTTCATTGCTTCTGCAGACTCAAAGCCCCGCATATCAAGCGAGGTGTTGAGCTGACTGTGGTAAAAGTGCAGGTCTGAAATATATAGCTTCATTAATCCGCCATCGGCTTTATTTCTTTGTCATAAGTGCCTTTAAGCAGGATGCAGCAAACAACCAGAGAAAAGAACTCTGCAATCGGGAAAGACCACCAGAGGTTGTCAATATTTCCTGTAAGCGACAAAAGCCATGCTGCCGGCAAAAGGAAAATCAGCTGGCGGGCAAAGCTTATAACCATAGACTGAATACCTTTTCCAAGTGCCTGGAAAACAGAACTCAAAATAATACAAAAGGCTGCAATCGGGAAATGAACTGCAATAATGCGCAGGGCCGGAACGCCAATCCTATACATTTCATCCGAAGCCGCAAATAAAGATAAAAGCTGGCGTGGGAAAAGTTCAAAAATCGCAAGGCCCACAAGCATAATAAGGCAGGCAGCAACACAGCTAAGTTTAATTGTGCGCATTACACGCTGCTTGTTTCTGGCACCAAAGTTGTAGCCTACGATTGGAACCGAACCGTTATTCAGTCCAAAGACCGGCATAAAGACAAAGCTCTGCAGCTTAAAGTAAACACCGTAAACCGCAATGGCTGTTGTTGTAAAAGAACCAAGAATTTTATTCAAAAAGTAAATCAGAATAGAACCGATTGACATTACGATAATCGAAGGAATACCAACAGCATAAATCTTTCCGATAATCTGGCCTTCAGGCTTGAGGCCCTTGAAAGAAAAACGGATCTCTTTATTCTTAGTCACATTCAAAATAAAGGAAACAGTCATAGCCGCAAACTGACCAAGAACTGTAGCAAGTGCCGCACCTGCAATACCCATAGCAGGAAAGCCCAGTAAACCAAAAATCAGGATTGGATCAAAAATCAGATTAAAGGCTGTACCCGTAAGCTGCGAAACCATAGAAAGCCCTGTCTTACCTGTAGACATCAAAAGCCGTTCAAAGGTAATAGAACAGAAAACTCCGGCACAGGCAATGAGACAGATTCTCATGTAAGTAACGCCGTATTCAATAATTTCAACATTATCGGTCTGGCTCATAAAGTATGGGCGCGGAACAATAAAGCCTACAATCATAAAAACAATAAAACCGCAGATTGTAAGGAAAATACCGTTGTTTGCGACCTTGTCTACTTCTTCAAAATTCTTTTCTCCAAGACGGCGCGAAAGCAGAGAGTTAATACCAACACCGGTACCAAGCGCAACCGAAAACATTAAGTTCTGAATAGGAAAAGCCAGTGAAACAGCTGTAAGCGCATTTTCAGAAATACGTGCAACAAAGATGCTGTCTACAATATTGTAAAGTGACTGCACGAACATAGAAATCATCATAGGAAGCGACATAGAAATTAAAAGCTTTCCCAACGGCATATAGCCCATTTTGTTTTCAGCTCTTGGGCTGGAATTCTGTTCTGTTAAATCTGACATAATGTAATAATGATAACAGAAAAAAACAGGAACATAAAGAGGTCTGCCAAGAGCTTTTCCTTTTGAGCTAGAAAATGGTTATGAGTCAAGTTTTACTGGAAAGTTTCTTTTATAAATATAAATTATGTGTAAAAGTTTCTTGTGTAGAAAAAAACTACAATAAACACATAAATCTAAAAATAAATTAGATTTACCAGAGCGCCGGTTAAAAGTGAGAACACGATTACAAATGCAATATAAAGCGCAAAATGCTTTGCACCAAGCGCAATTTTAAGCGCGCCAAGATTGGTTATTTTTGTAGCCGGACCTGTAATCATAAAAGCTGCTGCACTGCCATAGCTCATGCCGTCAGAAAGCCATTGAATTATCAGCGGAATTGTGCCGCCGCCGCATGCATAAAGCGGAACACCAATTGTTGCCGCCATGAGCAGGCCGAAGCCCTCGTTTTCTTTTCCAAAAAGTTTGGCTGTTGCTTCTGCAGGCACATATCTTTGAAAAATCACTGAGAGCGCAATTCCTGCCAAAAACCACAAGCCCGTTGCCTTTATGTTGCGCCAGATGTTCTTGAGCAAACGCAGCAAAAGATTTGGGTCGGTGTCGTGATCGTCCGGTTCATCAAAAGAAGAAAAATCAAAATATGATTCTGCATTTTCCTTACAATAGAAAATTCTGACAAGCAGACCTGCCAGAATTCCGCAGACAAAGCTCGAAAGAATTCTTACTGCAAGCAGAGTGCCGCCAAGCGCAGTGCTGTAAATAATCAGCTGAGGATTCAGCAGAATGGAGCTCATCATAAACGCGGCAAGAAAATCATCTTTTAAGCCTTTGCGTGAAAAAGCCGCGCAAATAGGAATTGTTCCATACATGCAGAGAGGGCTTGCAATTCCAAGCACGCTTGCAAAAACTAAGCCGAAAATGCCGGGAACGCGCCTGCCGAAGTTTTCAGCAGCAGCGTGAATCCAGTTTTTGGCAAATACGCTGATAAATGAGCCTATGACAATGCCTACAACCCAATACCAGAAAATCTGGCGGAGCTGAAGGTCAAAATAATACCAGAGATAGATTGCTTCGCGTTGGATAATGTCTAACATAAGTATATGCAAAAGCTTCCCATGTCAGGCATGGGAAGCAGCGTTATTCGGGCTTGAGCCGGGTATCTATTTTATTTCCACAAAACGGTAATATCTGCTTCCAAGACCGTTTTTTTCGCCGGCTTCAAGAGTATAAAGCCCGTTGCGGGTTTCAATTCTTTCACGCAGGCTGGCGCTGTCAGGCGCAATGTAAATCATGTCTATGCTTGCCTGGTCAATCGCAAGCGGGTCTAATGAAGCAACAATGCCAATGTCGTGCATGTCAGGTTCTTCAGGTTTTCCGTCACAGTCACAGTCAACAGAAAGACGGTTCAATACATTCAAAAACGCAATATTTTTTCCGCCGTTCATGAAATTGCAGACACCTTTTGCTGCATCTGCCATGCTTTCCAAAAAGTTGTTCTGGTATTCGCCTTTTGTAGACCAGCTGCTTATGCGCTTGGAACTTTTTCCGCCGGTGTGAATCAAGGCTTTACCAGATTTTTCAGCAGCAGTTCCGCTTCCAAAGCCGATTGAAAGATTTTTGATTGCACCGCCAAAGCCTGCCATTGCGTGGCCTTTAAAATGCGAAATTACAAGGTATGAATCATAATTTGCAAAGTGCGAGCCGACATAATCTTCTTTGAGGCGCAATCCGCCTGAAATTGGAATTGTCATAGCTCCTTCTTCATCAAGCAGGTCAAAATTCGCAATTTCAAGAAAGCCATGATCTTTTACAACCTGTTTGTGCATGGCACTAGAAGCACGCTTTCCGCCATAAGCGGTGTTGCATTCGACAATTGTGCCGTTCACTTTCTGCACTGTATCTTTTAATAGTTCTGGGCGCAGATAATTAGAAGCAGGCGGTTCGCCGGTGCTGATCTTTACACCAGTTTTGCCGGTTGCAGTCCAGCCGAGTACATTGTAGAGCTTAAGCATTCCTGCAGCAGAAATGTCGCGGGTAAAATAAACAATAGGAGCTGTTTCATCATCTGTACGGTGCTCAAGCTTATCAAGCGCAATTTCCTGAACAATAGAAGTGTCTTTTGTTGCTTTTGACGATTTTTTTGAAACCGCAAAAGCGCAGCCGATTATAAGCAAAAAAGCCGTAAGAATGAATAATAGTTTCTTATTCATAAGTAAATTCCTTAATAAAACCTATTGTATGATTTTCTCAAAATTATACCGCTAATTCAAGTGTTTTATGAAATAATGAGCTTGTTTTGTTATAAAGTTTCTGTAATGGCATTATTAGTAGTTATTTGTTTCTTAGATAGAAATAAATGTGTATATAAAAAGCACTTCTTTCTAAAACTACACATTTTGAACTCAAAAATGAAGAACCATGATATAATTAAGGGCGATAAATGAATGTATGAATGCCTGTACAGATAAAAACAAGATAGACACAAAAGAAGCTTGAAAAATATGGAATGGTAACAGATGCAGAAGTTGAGCTTCCGCAGGAAATAGCTTCTCTTGAAAAGCATATAAGCAAAATTGAAAAAGTTTCTTAAATAATTATATTTAGTGATTAATTGTTTCTTGTGTAGAAAAGAAAATGAAAAATACAGATTATGAACCAAAGCGACTGGACAAAACTGGACAATAATTGACAAGATTCACTGCGTGACTCCGCGTAGAATAAAACCAACATAGGAGGAAAGGTTGTGGAGTGGCTGACTTGCATTCGGAAGGCTATTGATTATATGGAAAAGCATCTGGAAGACGACATTTCTGCGCAGGATGTTGCTGCCCAGGTGTTTATGTCCTCGTTCTTTTTTCAGAAGGGCTTTTCGCTGATGACCGGTTACGGCTTGGGCGAGTATGTCAGAAACCGCAGATTGTACCTGGCGGCGCTTGATCTTCAGAAAACTGATGAAAAGATAATCGACATTGCATTCCGCTACTGCTATGAAACTCCCGAAAGTTTTACAAAAGCTTTTTCGCGCTTTCATGGTGTGAGCCCGTCGCAGGTGCGGGAAGGAGCTTCCATAAAACCATTTCTTCCTCTGAAGATTGAAATTTCTATTCACGGAGGTAATCAGATGGATTACAAGATTAAAAAGATGGCAAGCTTTAAGGTGATTGGTTTTGCGCGCGAGTTTGACAACGAAACTTCTTATGTAGAGATTCCAAAATTCTGGGACGAGATCCGCGAAAAATATGCGGCGCGTGTCTGGGGCGGCTGTGCCCCTTCTAATGCTTATGAAAAAGCAATTCTAGACAACAACATCGGTGAGTACGGCGTTTGTGTTGATGATGTTGGCTGCGGCAAGTTCCGCTATTTTGTTGCAGGCATTTACAAGGGCGGCGAAGTTCCTGAAGGTATGAACGTTTACGAGCTTCCAGAGTTTGAGTGGGCTGTGTTTGACTGTTATGGTCCTTGCCCGAAAGCGCTTCAGGACGTAAACACAAAAATCTGGAAAGAGTGGCTGCCGGGAAATCCAGACTTTGAGTTTCCGGGCCGTGCAAACATCGAGTGGTACGGCGATGAAGACCCAAGCTCAGAAAACTATCACAGCGCAGTCTGGATTCCGGTAAAAAGGAAATGAACCAAGAGGAGGTGCTTCGCCGCACCTCCAAATTCATTGCACGTTTCAAAAAATATTATGTTAATCACAAATTCCATGTTAAGATAGATGTATGGAATCTCAATACAGAAAGCATAATATCTATCTTTTAGTTTATTTTGTCATCATTGTGATGTGGCTTGGCTCGGTACTGATTAAGGCTGCACGTGCACCAGGCGATCAAATTCTCTTTGAGAAAGGCGATTATTATGATTGCTGCGAAGGCTGGTATGATGATGACGGTAATGTCTTCAATATCGAAAAACTGGTTTTCACTAAGGAAGATGTTTTAAAAGAAAAGGTTATACATTATCAGATTCCAGAAGATTGCAAACTCAAAGGCGGAGAAGCAATATGCTTTTTCTCAAGAGGGATGGATTTTACCGTTTATACAACTGCATCAGAAGACAGCACTTATTACGGTTCTGAAGAATTAGGTTCAAGAACTCTATATGAGTATAAACAGAATTCAGCCCACCTCTCCGGCAGTGATATTGGACTTACTGTTCAGGTTGTGCCTATCAACACAATGGATAAGTATAATGAAATTTCGATATCTATCATTCCTACAGAATATTCTGCATTCATTCTTGAAATGCGTATAGAGAAAGCATCAGATTACATTTACTCAGAAATCAGAACAAGACTTCCAAGATTTCTTTGGAGTATCTTTATTGTATTCTTTGGACTTTCAATACTTCTTTATACACAGTTTGCAATGGAAAGAAAACGCGAAGAAAAGACCGTATATTATGCATGGGGTGCTCATGCTTTAATAGTCGGCACTCTTCTTACAGTAGAATCTCAGTTATTGCAGATACTTACCGGCAGACCGGAATTCATAAATTCACTTAAATATGCACTTGGACTTCTTATAAGCTTCCCTATGGCTGTAAAATGTGATTCTATCACCAAATATCCGCACAAGAGATTTTCGCACATTATTGGTGCAATAGTCGCAGTAATTTTTGCCTTTGAAGCAGCCGGTTCGTATTTCTTTAATACATCTCTCTACAGGCTGTCTTTACTTTCGGTTTTCCTTATAGCTGTTATAGTTTTTTTATCAATGTACTTCATATATAAAGAGATTAGAAACAGAAAGAAATTAAAGCAAACTGGAGTATCGATATTTATTAATATCATGTCGCTTGTAAATGGATTTGTCTGGGCAATTGATTTAGGATTATATGCCAAGTCAGCAAGACACATGACTGACTGGGGCCGTATCATGCGCGTTTTCTATATTACATATCTTTTTGTTATACTTATTTTCCTGCTCAGATTGTCTATTATCCGGAACCGCCAGGCAGCCCTTGCAGAAAAATATAAGATTGCATCTCGAACCGATGCACTTACAGGCCTTTTGAACAAAGGCGCTTATATAGAAAAAGAAGCTGAACTAACAGGAAAACTTATAAGCAGCAGAACGCAGGGTGAAAAAGGCTTTACCTTTGCTATAATGACGCTTGATCTTAATTATCTGAAAAAGGTCAACGACAATTTAGGCCATGAGGAAGGAGACAAATTCATTCAGGCTGCTGCCGACATTCTTAAAGCTGCCGTAGGCGAACATGGTGAAACATACCGAACCGGCGGTGATGAATTCCTTGCAATCATATACGGCGAAGACCCGGAGGCTGTATATCAGTCAATCGTAAAAGATCTTAACAACAGACTCGATGAATTTAACCAAAAAGCAAATAAGCCTATCAAATTAAGCTTTGCGTATGGTCATGCAATCTGTACATCAAGCCAGAATTACTCAATCCATGACTCTGAAAGAATTGCAGACAAAGAAATGTACGAATGCAAACACGCGATGAAAGCGGAAAGATAACAAACAATATCAAGAATCTGAATCTGCCCTGCGTTAAAATCATCTCATAAACTTTTGGAGGAGACTGCTTTATGGATGATTTTAAACCGCTGTTTGATTATGTTGAAAAAAACATTGAAAACAAACTTGAATTAAAGGAACTCGCTGATTTTATGGGCTACAGTCCTTATTACA
>CAMJMF010000022.1 GCA_946406925.1 uncultured Spirochaetales bacterium
CGCAAAAAGCCTAGGCTTTGGCTTTAACGAATTTGTCTCAACCTTTAACAGACCGAACATTTTCCTTGAGGTAAAATCAAAAACCGGGCAGGTGCAGAATGCTGCCGCCCTGCTGAAAAAGCATACAAAATTCAAGCTTTCAAGAGCAGACGAGCTTCTGCTTGAATTTTTGAATGAACACAAAAACGAGAGCGGCATCATTTACTGCTTTTCTAGAAAACAGGTAGACGAGCTTACAGAATTTTTGCAGGAACAGGACTACAAGGCACTCGCCTATCATGCAGGACTTTCTGACACAGAGCGGGCTGAAAACCAGCGGCTCTTTGTTCAAGACGAAGTGCCCATAATTGTTGCAACACTGGCTTTCGGCATGGGCATAAACAAGCCCAACGTCCGTTTTGTTGTTCACTACGACATGCCTAAGTCACTTGAGCAATATTACCAGGAAATCGGCAGAGCTGGCCGCGACGGCGAAAATGCATACGCGCTTCTGCTTTACAGCTACGGCGACACGAACAAAATCCGCTTTTTTATGCAGGACAAAACCGGCACAGAATTAGCCGCTGCAGAAAAACAGCTTGAGGCAATGACAGCTTTTGCACAAAGCCGCACCTGCCGTCGCTCTCTGCTGCTTGCGCATTTCGGCGAATCACCGGCTGAAGCCAACCCGGATTTTTGCTGCGATATATGTGCTTCAGGCTTAAGCATAGAAGACACTGAAACAGACGTAACAATTCCGGCACAAAAGCTGCTTTCTGCAATTCTTAGAACAGGCGAAAAATTCGGAGCGTCTTATGTAATTGACGTTCTGCTCGGTTCAAGGCAAAAGCGCATTCTTGATTACGGCCACCACAAGCTTTCGGTTTTCGGCATAGGCAAAGAATTTTCTAAGCAGGACTGGTACCAGCTTGTGAATCTTCTGATTGATGCAGGCTTCTTGCGGAAAAGCTCAGATTATCAGGTGCTAAGTCTTACACAAGACGCAAAAGACACCTTGCGGGACAGGGGCGAAGTCCGCCTGCCGTTTATTCCACACACAAATGCACCGGCACAAACACAAAAGCCCGGCAAAGCAGGTTCTTACAAACGCATTCTTGATTCATCTGACATAAAGGGAATGGCTATACTTGAAGCGCTCAAAGACATGCGCAGAAAGCTTGCAAAAGAAGCAGAAGTTCCGCCGTATGTAATTTTTGGCGACAGAACGCTTGAAGACATTGCAATAAAAAAGCCTGTGGTTTTTCCGCAATTAACAGATATTTACGGCATAGGTGAAATAAAAGCCGAAAGATACGGCGACATAATCATAAGCATTGTAAGACAGCATATGTCATAATTTTCTTTTCACTTTTAAAATAAGCGTGGTATAATCACTTCTAAAGGGCTTTTTATAAAGCTCTAACTTTTCATCTTGAGGTGAATGCAATGATACTTTCTATTATTATCACAATTTTGGTTGGTGCACTTGTCGGCTGGCTTGCAGGACTTTTAATGAAGAGCAAGCACGGATTCTGGTTGAACTGTCTTCTCGGAATTATCGGTGCAATTTTGGGCGATGCAATTGCTACAAGAGTACTTCACATTGGCGGCGGATTTGTCGTTGAGCTGATTATTGCTATTCTTGGTACATGTCTTGTTATTGCAATTGTACGCCTTATTATGGGCAAAAAATTCTAAGCCGTTGCAATTAGTTCCATATAAAACAGCACGTCTTCGGCGTGTTGTTTTTTTTTTTAACACACTGTATAATGAGAAAATTAAAATGACATTCGTTGTATAAAATGTCATTTTAATTAAAACCAAACACAACCGGAAAACTTTATGGACCAGACATTACCAAAACTGCTCAAACGCATAGCAGAAGAACATCCAGATGTTGCATCGCAATACAGCAAAAACGAAAAAGAAGAATTCGTTCCTACACTGTATAAAGATTATTATCAAACTGCCCTGGATTTTGGTGCAGGCCTTTTATCTATAGGCGCACAGAGAGGTGACCACATCGGTCTTATCTGCGACAACAGAAAAGAATGGCCTATTTCTGACATGGGGCTTTTAGCTATTGGTGCAATAGACGTACCCCGCGGTTGTGATGCCACAGAACATGACCTTGCATATATACTTTCATTTGCAGAATGCAAGACCGTAATTGCTGAAAACTCAGCACAAATTAAAAAAATTCTTAACTTGAAACAGCAGCTTCCTTTGGTGACTGCATTAATTATTATTGACGAACCTGATGACGAAGTTAAGCAGCTTTGTGCAGATAACAAGATAGCACTCCACTGCTATTCAAAACTTATTGAAAACGGAAAAACATGGCGCGAAAATAACAAAGGCGCAGTTGAGGCAGAGCTTGAAAAAGGCTCATGGGACGATGTTGCTACTATCATCTTTACTTCGGGCACAACAGGCGAGCCAAAAGGCGTTGTGCTTACACACGGCAACTTCCTTACACAGCTTGACGAGCTGCCGGAAAGAATCGACATACGCACTGGCGAAAGAGCACTCTGCGTTCTGCCAATCTGGCACGCTTTTCAGCGCCTGTGTGAATATGTTGTACTCATTAAAGGCGCCGCAATCTGCTATTCAAAACCGATTGGAAGCATTCTGCTCGCTGACTTTATTAAGCTTAATCCGCAGATTATGCCGGGCGTACCGCGCGTTTTTGAAGCAATTTACGACGGCGTATTAAGAACAATGCGCAAAACAGGCGGCATAACGCTTATTCTGTTCAACTTCTTTGTAAAAGCAGCTATTTTGTTTGCAAGAATTGACCGCATCCTTTTCAAAAAATCAGCAAGATTCAGAAAATCACCGACATGGCTTTTCTGGATTCTGCTCATAATTCCGTATATTCTGCTCTGGCCGCTCAAACTGCTTGGAACAAAGCTTGTGTTCAAGAAGATACACGCAAAATTGGGCAATGCATTCAGAGGCGGTGTTTCTGGCGGCGGTGCAATGCCGCCTGCAGTTGACGAATTCTTCTGGGCTATAGGCGTAGAAATTGTTGAAGGCTACGGCCTCACAGAAACAGCTCCTGTTATTTCGGTCAGACCGTTTGACCGCCCTATTTTCGGAACTGTAGGCAAGCCTATTAGAGGCGTTGAGGCCCGCATTGTTGACGATAACGGTAATATTCTGCCGCCGGGCAAAAAAGGTTCTCTGCTTGTAAGAGGCCAGACTGTTATGAAGGGCTATTACAAAAAGCCTGATCTTACGGCAAAAGTTATCGACAAAGACGGCTGGTTTGACACAGGCGACATTGCAATGTTTACAATTGACGGCGAAATCACACTGAAAGGCCGCAAGAAAGATACAATTGTTTTGAGAGGCGGCGAAAATATCGAGCCTCTTCCTATTGAAATGCGCATAGCCGAGTCGCAGTACGTCTCTCAGGCTGTTGTTATCGGACAGGACAGCAGCGGTCAGGACCAGCGTTATCTTGCGGCTCTGATTGTTCCAAGCAAAGAGGAACTGCTTGCTTTTGCTGAAGAAAACAGCATTGAATACAGCTCTTACAAAGAACTTTTGTCTAACGCTGAAGTTATCAAAAAGTTTGATACAGAGATTAAGAACCTTGTAAACGCTAAGAGCGGCTTTAAGCTGTTTGAGCGCATCAACCGCTTTACTCTGCTTGAAAAACAATTTGAGGTTGGCGTAGAGCTTTCCGCAAAGCAGGAAATAATGCGCCACAAAATCCAGAAATTCTACGCAAAAGAAATTCACGCATTATTCGAGTAACGAGCAAGGGAGGACACCAGCTCAAAGTCCCGGGTGCGCACAGAGCTTATTCTACGGAATAGCTAATCTGGCGCACCGCTGCAAGTTTCGCGCTTCGCGCAAAACTTGAAAAACTTGTACAACGTCCGCCTTTTTGGAGTTCTGTACATTTGCCGTCGGTTTTGCGCAGCAAAAGCGACACTTTTCGCCAAACAAACTACAAATTAAGATTAAGCTATTGCGAAAAGCCCCCTTCCTTTTCCGGCACGGCCTAAGGGCTCTGCCCTTAGGAATCCCGTACTATCTACAAAAAAAAGCTCTGTACATATACTGCCGGTTTTTGTGCCACTCAAGCCGGCTGTTTTTGTGATGCAAAAAGAATTAGCCCAGGTCTATTGTTAAGAAGTTGGTTTTGCGGTCTTTTTTTAGGAGAGGCTTTTTAGAATCATCTATTTTGATGGTGACAAGTGAACCTGATTTTATGTTTTTGAGCTGTCTGCCTGTTAGAAGAAGTGCTCCCCATCTGCTGCAGGCATACCGGCCTTTTCTGCCGCCGGGAAGCGCTATCTCGTCAGAGATAATACGTACTGCAAGCTTTTCAGCCGGTTTTTCGGCTTTGGGCGCGCCGCCTGTATTTTCTGCAAAAACAAAAGAAACAGCAGCTCTGTCTTTAGGCAGACCGGCAGCTTCAGAACGCTTGGCAAGTGCAGACGGCGCATCAGCTGTATCGCGCACAAAATGGCACCACTTTGCGTTTCTTGTGCCGGGAAAAGCACAAGCCGCGCACTGCGGACAAGGCGAACAAATGTTAAAGTTCTTTCTTATAAAGCCGTCTCTAAACAGAGAGATAAATCTGCTGCCGCGCGGCACACCAGGCTCAACAAGCAGAAATACCGCTTTAGCTTCTGCATAAGCAAAAAGCTTTTTCTGAATATTCTTGGCGTCTTCGTCAGGCGTCCGCTCTGAATCTTGAACAAGTTCATTAACCATGTTTGCACAGATGACAAAAGAAGCTTTCTGACGGATTTCAACACCAAAAGTGCCTTTTATTCTTGTTATGTGCCACGGCTCACCGCCGTCAGCGCAGGTTCTGGCAGCAACAGCCATGTACAATTCTTCGCCGAGAAGAAGCGCATTATGCGACAAGTCTGTTACAATAACATTAAGCTTTTTCTGCCTTAATTCCGGGCGTGAAACCCACAAAGCAATTACAGCCGTAAGCGGGCCCGAACCAATATCAAGCACCGCATCGCCGTCGTGCAAAAACTCAAAGGCATCAACAGGCAGCGATTCAAAAATGCTGCAAAGCCTGTATAAATTCCACCACGAAAAATAGCGCACATAAGCAGAAAGTGCCTCTCTGCTGTTCATATAGCCCAGGCGGCGCTTTCCCCTTGTGTCGGTAAGCTCATGCGACAAATCTCTGATTTTATAAGGCAAAGAACAAAGCTGCTTGCTGTTAAGAGGGCTTACGCTTTGGACTATCTCATCAAAATCTTTTATAAGCTGATTTGTTTCTTTTGAAAAAGGTTCAAATATGTCCGAGGTAATTTCATATGAAAAAGTTCTCTCTGAAAAGCTTTCTGCCTGCTTTCCGTTTTTAGCTGAAAAAGTCTTTTTTGATTTTGAGCCGGCTTTGGCATCAATATGTTTCTCTTTTTCTGCCGGGGCAGGCTTTTTAGATGTTTTTTTTGCTACGCCTGCATAAAACGGCACTTTCTCTTTTTTATCCACAGATTTACTGTTCCTTTTGAGATTTTACTTTAGTATACAAATCGATTAATTCGTTTTTAAGCAAATTTATGTCAGTCTTTAACTTTGAATTGTCTGTTTCTACGCTCTCGCGCATCAACTGCTCGGCAGCACCTTCAACAGTGAATTTACGGTCAACAACAAGATATTTCAGGCGCAAAATAAGCTGCACATCGCGCGAGGTATAGACGCGTCTGCCAAAGCCGTCTTTTTGCGGCGAAAGGAATGGAATGTGTTCTTCCCAATAGCGCAGTACATGGGCTTTTACGCCCGTCAACTGTTCTACTTCCCCAATCGTCATTGTTGCCATACTTAAGCCCTACGAATAAACGTGTTCGGAAACTTCAGTTTTCCGAACACGAACTTTAGTAAATCGCAATTTTGCAAGGCTTTAGCCTGAAAAATTGCCGACATGTTTGAAAACTAACCGAGTTTTCAAACATGTCTAATCTCTGTCCTTCTTGTAGTTTTCCCACTTTTTGCGGCTTGCCTTAAGTTCAAGCTGAACAGGAATTTTGTCATAACCCAAATCGCTTCTGATGCGGTTCTTAAGAAAAGTCAGATAAGACTGTGAAACAACTTCTGGGCGAGTACAAAACAAAAGAAAATTGACAGGCTTTACGCTTGTCTGAACTATATAGCGCACCTTGAACTGCCCGCTGCGGCTTGCTGGCGGCGGATAAACCGCAATCCAGTCTTTAAGCGCGGTGTTCAAAGGTCCTGTTTCCATTTTATGGGTAAGCTGACCATAAACCTCAAGAGCAGTGTTCAAAAGGTCTTTTATGCCCTTGCCTTCCAAAGCAGACAAAGCAACAACAGGCGCGTAACTCATCTGCCCGAACATAATCTTCATATTCTGTTCTGCACTTCTAAAAGTTTTACGGCTCTGATCCTGAGTGTCCCATTTGTTCAGCACAAAAATAACGCCAAGACCGCGCTCACAGGCTAAAGACACAATCTTTTTGTCCTGCTCAGCAAGCCCTTCCTGCGCGTCAATCATGTGGAACACAATGTCAGCGTTGTCCAAAGACTTTATTGCGCGGTTTACGGAATAATACTCAACATCTTCGTGAACTTTTGCCTTGCGGCGGATTCCGGCTGTATCAATTATGTGGAACTTATTGCCCTTGTATTCAAAATCGCCCTCAACAACATCTCTTGTAGTGCCTGCGTAGTTGCTTACAATTGAAGCTTCGCTGTGCGTAAGTCTGTTTGCAAGCGTAGATTTTCCTGTATTCGGTTTGCCTACAATTGCAATGCGGATTTTTTCCTCTTCTTCGCCTTCTTCAACCTTAGAAAAGTCTAGCTTCTTTACAAGCATTTCCGAAAGCTCGTCGATTCTGTCGCCATGTTCTGCACTGATAAAGATAAGCTCGTCAAAGCCGTACTGATAAAAATTGTAAGCTTCTTCTTCTTTGCGCCCGCCCTCTGTTTTGTTGACAGCGGCAACAACCTTGCTCCAGTAAGGTCTGAGGAGCGCGATAAATTCCTCGTCTTCAGCGGTTATTGTTCCGGCTTCAAGCAGAAGCAGAATCAAATCAGCGCCTTTAAGCGAAGCAAGCGTTTTCTCAACAACAAGCTCATCAAGCATAGCCTCAACAGTGCCCGTCTCGCGCTCAAGCTTAAAGCCGCCTGTGTCCATTATGCGAATCGGATAACCGCAAATAAAGCAGTCTTCTTCAATAGGGTCGCGCGTAACACCCGGAGTCGGGTCTGTAATTGCACGGCGCTCATGCAGAAGGCGGTTGAACAAAGTAGATTTGCCCACATTCGGGCGGCCTGCAATCACTATTTTGGGAAGATTCTTATATTTTTTGCTCTCATCGAAAAGCGGCTGCTGTTCAGCAGATTCAGCATTCTCAATGTTCTCAATTATTTCGTTGTCTTCTATCATAAAAATCCTATTTAAGCAAAGACTCTGCAAGTTTTTTGATTTTTGCAGCAGATGAAGTATTCAGGGCTTTTTTAGCAAGCGCCTCAAACTCTTTTACAGTATGCTTTGAGAGAAGCTCTTTTGCCGCGCAAACCTGACTTGCGCTCATGCTGAAATTGCGCACGCCCAAGCCCGCAAGAACAGCAATTCCAGCCGGTCTGGAAGCCATTTCGCCGCAAACAGAAACTGAAACGCCCTTTTTATCCGCGTTTTTAACAACCTGCTGAATCATGCGCAGAATTGCAGGATGCATCTCGTCAAAAAGATAAGACACCTTTGTGTTGTCTCTGTCTACACCAAGCGAATACTGCGTCAAATCGTTTGTTCCAATCGAAAAGAAATCCACAGTTTCAGCAAAAAAATCAGAGATAAAAGCGGCGGCGGCAGTTTCTACCATAATGCCGATTTTTACATTCTCTGAAAACTTTATCTTCTGCTTTTTAAGCTCAGCCTTAACTTCGTCCACAATCTCAAGAGCTTTTTCTAATTCTTCAATAGTGCAGACAAGCGGAAACATAATGCGCAAATTGCCATGCACACTTGCCCTGAACAAAGCCCTGAGCTGCGTCTTGAACAAATCTACCTTTGCAAGACTTACGCGGATTGCGCGCCAGCCGAGCAGCGGATTAGTCTCATCTGCCCCGGAAAGTTCCTCAAGCGGAACAACCTTGTCTGCGCCGGCGTCTAAAGTTCTAATTGTTACAGGCTTTTTGCCCATATTCTTAAGCACTTTTGAATAGACATCGTACTGCTCATCTTCAGAAAGGATGCGGTTTGCATTCATGAACAGAAATTCTGTTCTAAAAAGCCCGATGCCGTCCGCGCCTTCGTTATAAGCGTTTTCTGCCTCTTCAACAGAACCGATATTGGCAAAAATACCGAATTTTTCACCGTCAGCAGAAAGAGCCTGTTTTGTCTTAAAAACAGCAAGCTCTTTTTCGCGCTTTTCTTCTGCAGCCCTGTCTTTCTCGTATTGTCTTGCCTTCACTTCATCAGGGTTGATAATAACAGAGCCGGTATCGCCGTTAACAATGGCTTTGTCACCGTCAGCGGCATTCTGCAGAATGTCTTTTATGCCCAAAACAGCAGGAATCGCATAATTTCTGGCAAGAATTGCAAAATGGCTGTTTACACCGCCTTCAGCAAGCACAACTGCGGCAGGATTCCGCTTTGCAAGCATAACCGCATCAGTCGGCAGCAGCATTTTTGCAATAATTACCGCATTTTCAGGCACAGCCTCAACATCAAAGCGCTTCTTTTCAAGCAGCACATTCACAACGCGCCCAAAAACATCACAAATATCGTCAGCGCGCTGGCTCAAATAGGCGTCGCCCATACTGCGCATTGCTTCAGCCGCAAGCTGGTACTGCTCATAAACAGCGTATTCTATGTTTGTCAGATTAGACTCATGCGACTTCTTTATCTGCTCAGTAAAAACAGGGTCGTCAAGCATAACAGTGTATGCCTCAAAAATAGCTGTCTGCTCTTTATCATCAGAATTATCAATTGTGCGCAGGTCTTTTTTTACCTGATCAACAGCCTGCAAAAAGCGTTTCCACTGAGATTCAACTTCTGATTTTGAGATTGATTTTTTATCGACAGCTGTCTGCTCTGTTTCGGGAACAATAAAAACGGTACCCGCGCCAATGCCGGCAGAAGCAGATACACCCTGTAAAATCTTCATGAATATGAATATATCAGTGCGCGCAAGGACTGTCAAACCTGCCTAAATAAGTTTTACAAACTTCAGCAAAAGGAGTTTTCCTTTAAATTGATTTGTATTATACTCTTAAGTGTTATGGCTGATAAAAATAATTCGTCTGTTGCATTATTCTGCGTTGTATTCGGCGCAATCATTCTTTCTGTATTTGCGATGAACATCAACCGCATAAAAGAAGTTCTTGAAGAAACCCATTTTGTTGAATCTGTTTTTGGCAGCGCTCAAAAAGAAACCGCAAAAAAAGAGCCAGAATCTAAAGAAGTTGATGTAAAAACTGAAATAGACTTTGAAAAAGTGCCCGAACCGGTTGCCTCAGACAATGTTACAAGACCTTTGCAGACAGTTGAGGACAATTTTTCTATAGATATTACCACTGTCTCAGAATCATCGGGCAGAGAAGAAGCAGACCCTCTTATGCCTGAACCAACCCCGACAATTCCGTCTATAGCAGAAAAAACAGACAATCCGCTTTTGCAGCCGCGCGAAGACATTGCCGAAGCCAGCCCAAAGCCTGAAGAAAAGCACGAAGAAGCGGCAGCAATGCGCGATATTTCGCTTTATTTTATGTACATCGACGCCACCGGCAACCTTATCCGCAAAGAAACACACCGCTCAATTCCGGCAACAAGCTCGCCGCTTACAGCAACATTACAGACACTTCTTGCAGGCACAAGCATAGAAGAAGAATCAAAAGGCTATATCTCATTAATTCCTGACGGAACAGTTCTGCTTTCTGCCAGCGTAAAAAACAAGGTTGCCTACCTGAATTTTAATGACGCCTTTCAATGGAATAAATACGGCGTTGAAGGCTATTTCGGCCAGCTGATTCAGATAGTATATACCGCCACAACCTTTGAATCCGTTGACAGCGTTCAGTTTCTTGTTGAAGGCATGAAACAGGATTATCTTGGCAGCGAAGGCGTATGGATCGGCTCCCCTCTTTCAAGAGCCAGCCTGAAATAAAGCTTTTATTTATATAGAAGAAACCTGAAAATTCCACAATCTTTTCTCATTACTACTAAAATTTTTAGAAAAATCAAAAAATTCTGCGCCATGTAGCATTTTTTGCGACACCTCCTGTCTTATAATTAAGTCATAAACCGAATACGGAGGTATCTGTTATGGAAAGAAACCGCGAAATTACAGTAAAAGGAATCGGAAGTTTAAGTGTTCCTGTTGATTGGGTCATTTTGTCATTGACACTTGAGGAACTGAATAAAGATTATAAAGCTGGTTATGCAAATTTTGAGAATCATATTTGTGCTTTACAAGAAGCCGTTGCTTCTGCCGGATTCAAAAAAACTGATTTAAAGACAACAGAAATCACTGTCACGACAAAATATGAAAGCGTGAAAAAGAACGGTACATATATCGAGGAGTTCATCGGCTACAGATTCAGAAATGATTTGAAGCTTGCTTTTAATTTTGATTCGAAAAAACTAGGTATCGTCCTACAAGCAATAGGAAATTCTGGTGTCACACCAAGAATCAACATTGACTTCAGCGTGAACGACAAAGAAGCAGTAAAAAACCGTCTACTTGCAAGTGCAGCAAAAGACGCAAAACAAAAGGCGATAATTCTTTGCGAGGCTATGGGAGTAAAACTTGGAAAGCTGCTTATTATCCAGTATAACTGGGACGAAATTGAAATCCGTTCTTTCTCAAGATGTGAACAAGAAATATGTGTAGCAGGAGATGCGTTAAGCCCAGTCGATTTCACGCCAGATGATATTTCAGTTGAAGATGATGCCTGCTTTGTCTGGTCAATTGAAGACTAATTTTTTAATCAGCAACGCCACATTCTGCCCAACCCGCAGAATGCGGTGTAAAATGAAAGCAGGAGGTTGCGTATGTCTAATTCAATTATTATTGAAAAAGAAGTCAGTTATATGGGACGCAAAGACATTTACTCCATCAAACAAGATGACAAGTCTATTCCAATTACACACAAAGTTTGCGGTTTTATGCATAAAAAAGTAAAGACAGAAACAAAGAAATTATCTCATACAGATTTCCAACCTATCTTTGATGCCTTCAATAATTTAGATTTCACAAAAGCCTGGAGAGAATCTGGCAATATAGTTGGCTTCGATGGACGGACACTTAAATGCAAAATCTATCATGTAGCAACCGAAATTTCTATTCGACTCTGGTGTCCTTCAAAAGATGAATCTAACCCGGAAACAACAAAATTACTTGAAGCCTGCGAAAAGGTATTCAGCCTTTTTGAATAAGAGAGGTTCTCAAATGACTTGGATAATCGAAAATGAGGCATTTGCCAATGGGGACATTTTGCTTTCATCTTTGAATAAACTGAACAAAGAAGTTATTCTTTGGAATGATTCATTCTGGCAGACAGAAGAATATAAAAACTTTCCAAAGAATTCTTTGTTTCATGGCAGTTTAGGTAATGCTTCTCGCCTTTGTAAATGCAATTTGCCGAATATTATTTCTCTCTGCGATGAAGAAAGGTTTTCCAGCTCTTACCTGCAAAATAATTACAGCAAATATTTATTAAATCAGAATCCAATTTTCACAACGATTTCTGAATTAATGGAAAAACCTTCTCTTCTAGACAGCTTAAAAACTCAAAAAATATTCGCACGCCCAAACAGTCCGCTCAAAGAATTCAGCGGTCGGATTCTGGATAAACAAAATCTTAGTTCTGCAAGTTTTGATTATGGCTTTTATCATTCTGATATGAATTTGCCTATTGTGCTTTGCGAATACAAAAAGATTGAAGCTGAGTGGCGTTTTGTTTGTGTGAATAACAGCATTATAACTGGCTGTAAATATGAGGCAGAATCTCGAAAAGGCATTAATTCAACAGAATGCCATGAAAATGATCCGGCTTTTCTTTTTGCCCAGAAAATTGCGGACGAAAAGAAGCAAAAAGATTTTGCCTACATTATCGATATTTGTTGTGCTGATGAAAAATTATGGCTGGTTGAAATGAATCCATTTTCTGGCGCAGATTTGTATTTGTGTAATACGGAAAAGATAATACATAGTATTGAGAATCTATAAAACAAAGGAGGATTCTTTATGGACGAAGAAAAGAAAAAAGCGATTTTTGAAATGGAAATGATTGTTGAAGATGA
Source organism: uncultured Spirochaetales bacterium (assembly GCA_946406925.1). Lineage (GTDB taxonomy): Bacteria > Spirochaetota > Spirochaetia > Treponematales > Treponemataceae > UBA1240. The sequence goes on from CAMJMF010000022.1 coordinate 12,230, forward strand.
CCTTAATAGGAAGGGATATACCGACAGAAAATGCCCTTTTTGCGGTACAAACCTAAAAATGAAAGGTACACTGGTAAGTCATTCTATCTTCTGTGAAAAAGAAGGTTGCTTTAAGTATACGGTAAGAGGCTTATAAATAACAAATATTAGTCGGTAAATAAAAAACAGCCTGTCAGAATCTTCCTGACAGTATGTAATAATAATCTTTTCAGTCTATAAATACTTTATTGACAGCCTATTTATATTCTGCTGACAGCCTATAAACATTTTACTGATAGCCTATTAATATTCTGCTGACAGTCTATAAACATTTTGCTGATAGCCTATAAATACTTTACTGACAGTCTATTAATATTCTGCTGATAGTCTATAAAGATCTTTCGGACAAGCTATAAAAGATTTATCTGTTTCCTTTAGAGCGGTTATGTGTCTTGCAGAGCATTACGCAGTTAGAAATATCTGTTGCTCCGCCCTTGCTCCAGGCTGTCGCGTGATCGGCGTCCATTTCGTTTTCTTTGTAGATGCGGTTTTTGTTTGTGCCTTCAGCGGCAACACACATCGGGCAGTTTGAGATGCCTTTTTTCTGGGCGTCGTTTGTCTGCTTTGAATAGACGCTTTTTATAGTGTTCTTGTCAAAAATGCGAATGTTCAAGAATTTGCGGTTTTCCGGCGTTTCACCAGAAAGAACAAATTCATAGATACCTTTTTTGTCTGTAACAAAATAATCTTCAAGCAAAGCTTTGATTCTTTCATCAAGCTTATTTATATCATAGCTGTTTTTATGATAAGTCTCGTAAATTCTGCCCCAATCCAAACCGCACATTGTTGAGTCTACAGTCTTAAAAGTTGAGTTGAGCCAATCTATAACTGAATCAAAATATTTCTTAACCTCATTGATGTTGTCATCGTTGCGGTGTTTCGCCATGTATTCCGAAACATTGCCCTTCGAAACCCACTCCAAAGCTGTATGCAGAAACTCCTGCCGTTTTACATTGCCCGAAATATAACATTCCCATTTCTGAATATTTGAATTCTGTGAATTAGAAAACTCTTCTCTACAAAGATTTACAAACTGCCCCGAATAAACTGCGTTCAAAAGTTCCTGTTCGTTAAGTGGCACACCTACAATGTTTATTGTCTGAAACCAGTCCTTTATCTCTTTTTCTGTTCCTTCGCATATATAAATAGTAAGCTTTGTCTGCAAAAGCTTCTGCTGAATGTCTTTATTAAGACTGTCAAAATTGCGTTCGTAGTTGTCGATTTTTACAGCAAATTTATTTGTAATAAACCGACCGATAGAGGTTATGCGCTGCTGACCGTCGAGCACTTCATATTTGTCACCGTTTTTATTGAAATAAATTAAACCGATTGGATAGCCGTTGAGCAGAGAATTTATAACCGCCACATCTTTTTTGCCGTCATTGTAAATGTAGTTGCGCTGATATTCAGGCTGAATTACAAGTCTGCCGTTCAAGCCGAAAAGACCTTTCTCTTCAAATTCGTTATATACAAAACCTTCGCAAAGTTTTTCGATTGTAATGTCTGTTCTAAGTTCGGTTTTCATGGCTAGTTCTCCTTATGGCGAATAAGAATACGCTTAAAAATAGTCTTTTCATTTATTGAAGGTGTAAATAAATCGTATTCATTATCTTTACCGTGATTTGCTACACCTACAATTTCAAATTGTTCGGGACAGTATTTATCCATAAAGCTAATTGGAACACCCATTATGCCGTTATAATCTGACGGGATTGCATCTGTAAAAGGGACTTCCATTGCATTATAATTGTCATAATGCTGATAGCCGATATCTTTTATTTCTTTGTGTCTAGAAAATTTTATGTTATCTGATTCAGTCATAAGTTTTAAAGGTTGATGACGTTTTCCATGTTCAAGATTTGTGAACCAACGAACTCCGGGTACTCGAATAAAACCTTCTCTATAGTCATGTGAATTGAAATAACTTAAAGTTTTATCAAGCTCTAACGGAGACGTAAAATAGCCAGCGCCACGCACAAATGGATTATCAAGCCACATCTGATTATTTTTTATCAATGGGAAAATTTCTTTGTAAGTTATTGCGTTCATGTTTCCAATAATCGCAAAGCTTTTCTTTGCGTCAAAAATCCATGCAACAAATTCCCTGAACAAAGAAAACGGCGGATTCGTGATTATTATGTCTGCCTCATCGCGGAGTTTCTTTATTTCATCGCTTCTAAAATCGCCGTCACCGGCAAGATAATTCCATTTCAGGTCTTTTTCATCAATTTTGCCATCGTTGTTTTCGTCTTTTGTCAGAGTAAAAATTTTACCTCTAGCCTTTGATGTTTCAATTTCAAATCTAGGGTCTATAGTTTCAAACAAAGTAGGCTGATAATCAAAGCTGACCTTCTTGCTGTTATAAGCGTAAGACGTAGAAATAAGCTTTTTAAGCCCATAGCGTTCAAAATTGTTTACAAAAAACTTCGTAAAGTTTGACCATTCGGGATCATCGCAAGGCAAAAGAATTGTCTTGTCTTTAAAAACATCAGGATTGTAATCGATATATGCATTTATCTCATTCTGAATGTCAGTATATTGTGTGTAGAATTCATCGTTCTTTGCAGATTTTGCTTTACCAAGATTTGTATTTGCCATTAAAAAATCCCAATAAGTATCTTGAAAAATACCAAAAGGTATTTATTTTTCAAGTATATTACCAATATCTAATTCTTTAAAGAGCAAAATACCAAAAGGTTTTAAAGTGAGTTATGACTTTTTGGGAAAATGTAGATTCAGAATTGAATTTTATTGGAATGGAAAGAAAAGAACTTGGTCAAAAGGCTGGTTTTCCAGAATCATATATTTCAAAAGGAATCGCCCGACAAAGTTGTCCTTCAGCAGACTTAGCATTAAAAATAGCTGATGCACTCAACGTACCTGTAGAAAAACTCGTGACAGGCATAGACCGCAAAACATCAGCTAAAGACAATATTTCTCCAGAAATAAAAGCAATGATTACAAAAATGAATAAATTCTCTCCAGAAGAAAAGCAAGTTATTTTTGATATGGTTGAAGTCCTGTCAAAAAAATAACCCTACCAGCCTTTTAATTGTAATTTCTCTCGAATTGCTCTAAAGAATATTCCATGTGCTATAAAATTATTGACAACAAAGAAAGTAAATAATTAAAATTCAACTATCAGAAATGTCTTTACCGAACTCTACGAGAAACTGGTAAAAATAGTTCTCTAAAACGGCATTGTGTTGCAAAAGGAATTAGGCTTTTGCTTGTAGTTCTTCTGCAAGCTCGCATACTTTTTCGAGCGGAAGATCCAGCCATTGTGCAATTTTATCTGTATCCACACCTTGTAATAGCATATTCCGCGCAGCTTCAAGTTTGGCTTCGTTGCGACCTTCTTCTTTGCCGTAATCAATACATGCCTGTTTCAGCATGCAGAAATCCATATATTCTTTTTGTGCGCGTGCTGTCATCTTTATTTGTTTCTCCCGCTCTTTGAGCTTTTTGCAAAGACTGCTCTCGGCATTGTCCGTAAGCAGAAACTTAAGGAATTCGGCTTTATCTTTTGAAGCTACATTCTGCCAGCCACTGCAATTATAAAATACTTTCAGTGTTCTGTCTTCAAGTTTAATTGAATTATTTTCGCGGCAGGTGTTTTCAAAAGTATACACAGGCAGACCTAAGCCGAATAAATCTTCAAGGCAGATAAAGATAATGATGTTGTCCTTAAGCTCTTCATAGCTATGCCCTTTTTTAAGACTGTCCACATCCATAAGGCTCTGGTAATAGCGGGTTCGTTCGCGAAGCTCTTTGTACAGCGTTGTCTGAATCTCAATGTCAAAGTCTCTCTGGCTGTCTGATGTATGCACGTCTAGGCGTATCGATTTTCCGTCGGGACCGGGCAGCATTGTTTTTTCATATTCTGGATAAGAGAGCCGGTCAATCTTGATGTCCAGAAGCAGTTCCAGCACGCTTTTGCAAGTATTTTCGTCTTCCATGACTTTTGCGAACATGAAATTGTCCGAGCACTTCAGTTCTTCAAACGGCTTTGGTTTTATAAGTCTTTCCATTTGTGAAGCTCCTTCAAATCCCCAATCCCGATGCAGAGCATCTGGATTGGGGTTCTTATAATGTATCGCAGTCGGATTCAATACCCTTTTTTCGACGCAAAGCGTCGGGGTATTGAACCCTCCGCACGAATAAACTTTCACAATGAATTTCTAAAAAGAATTTATTTTTTTGTTAGTTTTTGCGACTTTTCTTAAAGATTTTACAAAATTCGTCATTCTCAGGCATAATTCTGCAATTCTTGCTGACAACCAAAGTCAAGAATTTATTCAATAGTATTGCATGGTTCAATTTTTCAAATAAAAAGACTGATTTATTGCATAGTTTAAATCTTATGGCATAAAAAAAAAGCACGCTGAAATTAATCGACGTGCTTTTTTGTTTTCAGCCGTTTTCAGCTTGTGCTGATTAGGCGTTTGTCTGACCTGTTTTACAGCCAAAACCAGTATGAACTGATTTTTGAAGCTTTACCGTCCTCGTCAAAAAAAACCGAAAGATGATATGCATAGCCGTCTTGATTCTCATATTTAGTAAAAGTCATTTTCTGGGGAATTTCTGACATTGGCTCGCCAACAAGATTGATTATTTCTTCTTTTGACATGCCTTCTTTCAGCATCGGAACATTATACGGATTAAACGATTCTGATGTTATTGTATAAGAAAGCGGGTCAAAGAAATCAACATCTTCACCAAATACATAGACTACATAAGCGAAGAAATTTACCATAATTGTTGCAATCAAAACAGAAATAAAAATGCGGTTCAGTTTTTGCAGCCATGCTTTTTTTATTAAAATGATAGTAGCAAAATACGAGAACAAACTTGCTATAGCAAAACCTTGCTTCAGATAACCGTTGAATTCAAAATATTCAGAATTTATGGACAATGCTTCAAACAGTGCTTTATCTTTTGTCACCCATTCGATGAATGCGATAATCACCCCTGCCAAAAGAATAACAGCAAATTCTACAGCAAGAATAATCAGAAGTTGAAGCGTGTTTTTCCCAAATTTATTGAACACCTCAGCAGTAAAAAATTTTTTTGTGCTTTTTTTATATGCGATGATTTGATAAATTAATTGCAAAACCGGTGAAAATAGTAGCATCATCATGAAAAGCCCACAGTTCACTTCAAAAAAAGATAATTCAGATTCATCGGGCAGCATTAAAAAAACTAAAATCGAGAAGAAAATCGCATACAGTAAACATTTTGCTTTATTTGATTTTATACATTCAAGACATGCTATTACTAAAAGTATAATCAAAAAACTACAGACAAATAAAAAAACATTTAGGATATTAACTTCTGGCAGGTATAACGGAAAGCACAGATAATAAATAATTGCTACAATAATATTTGTAATACATGTGACAAGAATATGAAGCGGGTCTATCGTAAAGAACTTTTTTAATCTATCTAGTTTCATATATTTGCAAAATCGCCCATAAAACAAGGCAAGTTATAAACTGCACCCCGTTCTATGGGCTGTTTCAGCCGTTTTCAGCTTGTGCTGATTAGGCGTTTGCTGTGATGAGGCGTACTGCGATAACGCCTTCGATTGCCTTGAGTTTTGCGGCAACAGCGTCATCAATTGCATTTTCAACATCAATAATATTGTAAGCTACATCTGCGCGGTTCTGGTTTACCATAGCGGCAATGTTGCATTTTGCGTCTGCAAGAACAGTTGTAATCTGACCAACCATGTTTGGAATGTTCTTGTTAGCAATACAAATTCTTGTGCCGTTTGCAGGAACAGGTTCGTCCATCTTGCATTTCGGAAAGTTAACTGAGTTGACGATGTTTCCGTTTTCAAGGAAGTCGCGCAACTGGGCAACTGCCATGAATGCACAGTTGTCTTCTGCTTCTGGTGTAGAAGCGCCGAGGTGCGGCAGACAGATAACTTTGTCGTTTTTGAGCAATTCTTCGTCGGCAAAGTCACAGGCATAGCAGGCAACTTTTCCGGCTTCAATTGCAGCAAGAATGTCTTTGTTTACTACAAGACCGCCGCGGGCAAAGTTCAGAATGCGTACGCCTTTTTTCATAATTGCAAGGCGGTCTGCGTTAATATAGCCTTTTGTATCGTTTGTCTGCGGAATATGAATTGTAATATAGTCTGATTTTGCAAGAAGCGAATCAAGGCTTTCTGCTTTGTGAACAGCGCGGCTCAAGCTCCATGCTGCATCAACTGAAAGGAACGGGTCGTAGCCGATTACGTTCATGCCAAGTTCCATTGCGGCATTGGCTACCATTGCACCGATTGCACCCAAACCGATTACGCCGAGTGTCTTGCCCTTAATCTCAGGACCGACAAACTGGCTCTTGCCTTTTTCTGCAAGTTCTGGGATTTCATCACCTTTGTCGATGAGTGTTTTTGCCCAGGCTGCGGCTGCATGAACCGGACGGCTAGAGAAAAGCAAGGCGGCAATTACAAGCTCTTTTACTGCATTTGCGTTTGCACCTGGTGTATTGAAAACAACTACGCCTTTTTCTGTCATTGCCGGAATAGGAATATTGTTTGTTCCTGCACCTGCGCGGGCTACAGCTTTAACTGTTGCAGGCAGTTCCATTGAGTGCATGTCAGCTGAGCGAAGAAGAATTGCATCCGGGTTGTTGATTTCTGAAGCTACTTCATAATCTTCACGTGGAAATTTTTCCAAGCCTGAAACTGAAATTTTATTTAAAGTCTGAATCTTGAACATCTTATTTCTCCAGTTATTTGTTTTCTGCGGCGAACTTATCCATGTATTTGATAAGTGCTTTTACGCCGTCAAGTGTCATTGCGTTGTAAATTGAAGCGCGCATACCACCAACAAGGCGGTGTCCTTTCAAGTTTACAAGACCGGCTGCTGTTGCACCTTTAACAAATGCATCGTTGATTTCTTTTTCTTTGGCAACGCTTGCATCGTCTTTTGCACCTGTTGAATACTTTGTAAGGAAAGGCACGTTCATGATTGAGCGGCTGCCTTTTTCTGCTGTTGCATGGTAGAAATCTGATTTATCAAGATAGTCATAAAGCAGGTTAGCTTTCTCGTAGTTGCGCTTCTTCATGCCTTCTGCGCCGCCGTTCTTTTCAATCCAATGCATAACCTTGCCAAGAACGTAGATTGTGTAGCAAGGCGGTGTATTGAACATTGAACCTTCGTCTGCGTGTGTCTTGTATGTAAGCATTGTCGGTGTGCCCGGGCGAGGTGTGTCTGTAATCAGGTCTTCGCGGATGATTACGAGAGTAACGCCGGCAGGAGCGAGGTTCTTCTGAGCACCAGCATAAAGCAAGCCGAACTTTGAAACATCAAGCGGTTCGCTCAAAATGCAAGAAGAAATATCTGCAACCAACGGGATATTGCCTGTATCTGGAATGTACTCGTAATGTGTTCCCATAATTGTGTTGTTAAAAGTGATATGAACATAGTCATAATCGCCTGTTACTTTTTCAACACGCGGAATATATGTAAAGTTTTTGTCTTCGCTAGAAGCCAATGTTGTTACTTCAAGACCAAGTTTTTTTGCTTCTGCTTCTGCTTTTTTTGCCCAAACACCTGTTTTAATGTAAGCAGCTTTGCCTGTCTTAATTCCAAGGTTAAGCGGAATCATTGCAAACTGTGTAGATGCACCGCCCTGAAGGAACAAAATCTTATAGTTTGCAGGAACATTCATCAATTTGCGGACCATTGCTTCTGCGTCCTGAATGATAGGTTCAAAGGCTTTTGAGCGATGGCTCATTTCCATTACGCTCTGACCTGTTCCGTTGCAATCAAGCATTTCTGCTGCACATTCTTTCAAAACTTCTTCCGGCAATGCTGAAGGGCCAGCACTAAAATTGAAAACTCTTGCCATTTTATACTCCTTAAAAACCGTTCTAGCGGTGCTTTTAATTGGTTGAAGATTCGCTCTTCTTATTTGAACTGGAAATCCAGATCGTTTACTTAACTAATGATTTGCACGACAAATTCTGCAATGCATCTATTACCGACAGGTTTTCAACCGCGGTTGTTTCAGGCAGATGCAGAATTGCAGCCGTATAATTGACAATTCCTTTAACGCCGCATGCAGAAAGTCTGTATGCCATCTGCTCGGCTACAGATTCTGGAACTGCCAGAATCGCATATTCTATTTTTTCATCTGCAATTACTTTTTCCAGCTTTGATGTTGAATAAAGCGGAAAAGGTGCGCGTAATGTCTCTGTTCTGTTAATGCTGGAATCAAAACCGGCTACAATAACAAAAGACGAATTATTAAAGCCTGTGAAACCTGCGAGGGCTTCGCCTAAACGGCCGAGCCCCACAATACAGCAGCGTTTTTCTGCCGTTCCCAATGAAAGCACACTGCCTATAGCTTTTTTCAGCAGCACTACATCGTAACCGGCAGCATTAGCACAACGCTCGCCAAGCATTGAAATATCGCGCCTTATAGTAAAACTTGTCCAGCCCGTACGATTCTGAATTTCAGCAGAAGAAACTGTCAGCTTGCCTGATTTTTCAAGCTGCTCCAGCAATCTGGCAAGCCTAATCAAACGTTCTCTTGCAGGTTTAGAAATTTTCTGTTCCATCGTACCACCACAAGTCTGAGCTTTCTATAAACGCAAAACCAATGTGAAGGTTTTCACAACACCTTATGGCGGCATAGTAGCATTCACAAAAAAAAGAGTCAATAAAATTTTGATTTTTCCTGTGAAAGCATTCACAGCTATTTCGGCAGAAGCCTTTTACCTAAGCAATTTTCCTTATATTGCCAATATTTACAGGACAAAACTTGATATACATGATATAGTTAATTAAAGATTTTGGACATATCTAAAAACTCACTATCGTGACTTTTTAGATATGCCGCCGAGTTGTAAATCGCTGTAATGGCGCGATTTACAACATCGCATCTTCAAAGTTACCTCTAAAAACTGAAGTT
>CAMJMF010000023.1 GCA_946406925.1 uncultured Spirochaetales bacterium
CGCCGCCCTTGCCGCTCTGGCTGTTTATTCTGATTATTTCCTCATATTCGCGGCCAATGTCGTGCGGGTCAATCGGAATATATGTAACATCCCATGGCGCATCGCCCGGCATAGTCTGCCGCGCAGCCATAGCCTTGCGTATTGCGTCCTGGTGCGAACCTGAGAAAGCTGTAAAAACCAGAGACCCTGCATAAGGCTGCCTCGGCGGAACTTCCATGTCGGTAAATTCGCTGTATTTTTGGGTAATTTCCGGCAGATTTGAAAAATCAAGCCCAGGGTCAATGCCGTTTGTGTACATATTCAGTGCTGTTGTTACAATATCAAGATTGCCTGTACGCTCACCGTTACCAAAAAGGCAGCCTTCAACACGCTCAGCACCGGCAAGCAGTGCAAGCTCGCAAGAAGCCACGCCTGTGCCCCTGTCGTTATGGCAGTGCGTGCTAACTATAACATTTTCGCGGTCAGAAATGTGCTTGCAGAAATATTCGATTTGGTCTGCATAAATATTCGGTGTTGCATATTCAACCGTTGAAGGCAGATTGAATATGATTTTGTTCCAGTTATGATGATTCCAAGCTTTTTGAACAGCTTCGCAAATCTCTACGGAAAAATCAATTTCTGTGTTTGAAAAGCTTTCAGGAGAATATTCAAGCTGAATATTTGCACCTTCCGCAAGACATTCGCATCTCTTTACAGATTCAACGCCTTCAACAGCAATGGAAATAATTTCCTCTTTTGACATATTGAATGTGTATTTTCTCTGGCTTGGAGAAGTTGAATTGTAAATATGAAAAATAGCCTTTGGCGCACCGCGTATGCTTTTCATTGTTTTAGCTATAAGATGCTCGCGCGCCTGGCACAAAACCTGAATAGTTACATCATCAGGTATGTGGTTTTCTTTTATAAGACGGCGCACAAAAGAATATTCTGTCTGAGATGCACTCGGAAAACCGACTTCTATCTCTTTGAAGCCAATCTTTACAAGCATATCAAAAAAAGCAAGTTTCTGTTCTACGTTCATGGGCACAGACAATGCCTGATTTCCGTCTCTTAAATCAACTGAACACCAGATCGGCGCGCGGTCTATGGTCTTTTCGGGCCATTCGCGGTTTTCAAGCGGAATTTTACCAAAAGGGTTATACTTTGCCATTTTTTATACACTCCAATTTGCCGCCAGCTTTTGACAGCATAAAAAAAAGCCCGTCACCGGTAAGGTAACGGGCTGTAATTCACAAATAAATTTTCACAGCAAACGCTCTTACTCGGCATGATGAGAAAAGTTTGCTAGAAGTAGTTTTTCTGTGAAAATCATAAGACAAACATAGAGAAAATCATGCTTTTTGTCAATAATTTTGGAACAAGCCACACGTTATGCCGGAAGCTGGTGTTTTGCAGCAAACAACAGGACGGGCACTTGACGTACAGCGAATTCCGGGGGAGAATTTACACTGATAAAGGGCGGCAGAAACACTAAAGTTTTAATGTTTTTTGCCGATAAGCTAATCGGAGAAGTTGTATACACGGAAGTATACAGCTGCTTCCTTGTTATTTTTGAATATATAATATAGTTTTTAACAGAATGGAGATGGATCTTGATTTCTGAAAGAAAAACACTACACGGAACGCTTCGCGCTTTCGTTTTACTTATCTGCATATTCAGTTCTATTAGTTTATGCACAGCACAACAAAAAGATGATACTCAGCTTATAGAGCTTATGGACGTCATGCTCGAGGATTTTTTAAATCCAAGGCAGTCAGCCCCTATAGTTGAACAAAAACCTCGCGTTCTGCAGGATTCTGCCATTCCGATGGAATCTGCACCTATAACATCATCAACACTGCCGCAGGCTTCTTCTCCTTCTATGCCGGTACATGTACCGCTCGCAGAAGATTATTCATATACGGAAACAAGACAAAGCACAACGCCACAAACTGTTCCGTCTCAGTCTGTTACAACACCTCAGCAATACAGTCAGCCTCAATATACTCAGGTTCAGCCGCTGCCGCAGACACAGCCTGTATATTCTCAACCACAGTATACTGAAATTCAGCCTGTTTACACACAGCCTGCACAGACACAGCCGCAATATACACAGCCTCAGCCGGTTTATACCCAGACTGAACCAGACTACGTTGACATTCAGCCTATCTACGCACAGGACACACAGTCACAGCCTGTTTACACACAACCGGCACAGACTCAACCGCAGTACACGCAGACACAGCCGGTACAGACTCAGCCTCAATATACTCAGGCTCAGCCAGTACAGAGCCAGCCTGCACAACCAGTACAGCCTCAACAACCTGAACCAGCACAACAGACCGAGAAAGTGCAAGCTGCAGAAGCTGACACAGACTACCCTGATATAAATATAGACGATGAAGATCTCGGCAGTCTCGATGATATTCAATTTACAGAAGAAATGCTCCAAGAGAATTATTTTCAGCCTGTAAATACATTGACTGCAAATATTGAATATAACTCATATAACTCAAAGTTCAGAACACTCGGCGGTTCTGTTATGTTTGACCACTCATTCAGACAGAATTCTGCTATAGGTTTTCTTACCGGTGGATATATCGACTTTTCTGACGGTTTCAAAATCAAAGGGCTTAACTTCTCAAAGATTATTCTTGAAGCAGAGCTTGCTTTGTTCTACCGTCATTACATAATGTCAGACTCAATGAAAGCAAAGCATCCTTACGGCTGGGGCTTCTACCTTCAGCCTGAACTTGGTGCAGCAGTTGCCTTCAACAAGACAGGTCTGATAAAAGACCAGCTCGGTTTGAAAGTTTCTCCACTCGGTGCATTGCGTGTCGGTTTCCGCGCATATATAAGAAAATCACCGCTTTATATAGAACCGTTCCTGCGCGTCGGCTATCCGTTTGTTGCAGGCGGCGGTATTGGCTTTGGTCTGCAGCTTTAGCAGACCCCAAAAAAGGAGCAGGCACAAAAGTTTTGTTCAAAAGCTTTTGTGCCTTTTTTTGTTTTCAGGATTTTTGCATAAAAAAAAGCCGGTAAAACTTACCGGCTTTTCATAAAGGAGCTTTGAGTGCAACACTAAAGTTGCTGTATAAATATATTAAAAAACTTCAAGTAATGTGTTATTGCAATCATAAAACAAACCCCCTCACCTAAGAAAGGTTACAAACTTTTTTTAATTTTTTTTTATTTTTTAGAGTTTTTTCCATAAAAAAAGGCTGCCTGAAGCAGCCGTAATTGAACCAATGCACCAAAGTACAAATTATTTTTTTGCTTTTGGAGTCAAAGATTTGACAAGCTCAATATTTGCTGAAATTCTTTTAGCGTCTTTCTTGTCATTAGCTTTCTGTGTTGCAGTGATTCTGTCTGATCTAAAACGTTTAGCAAGTCTCATAAAGATACCTCGTTATTGGTTTGTGATTACCTTGTACATATAACCCAGCTAATCATATCAAAAAAACAAAATAAAGAAAATCACTTTTAGGATTTTTTTCTCTAAAAAGCTGCCACCCGGTCCACACAAGCATAAACAAAAAGCCGGTGTACAAAGCACTTGCTTTCATATTAAAATGCAGCGTACATCTTAAAAAGAGGAATCACATGGAAATTCGGGAACTGACCAAAGACGACCTGCCTTCTCTGCTTGAATTATATATTCAGCTTGATGAATCAAACAAAAACCTTACAGTTGAAAATTCAGAAACAGTATGGAAAGAAATTGAAGCAACGCCGAACATCAAGTATTTCGGTGCGGTAGACAACAAAAAAGTTGTCTCAACCTGTTACTGCGTTATCATTCCAAACCTGACAAGCGGAAACCGCCCTATCTGTTTTTTGGAGAACGTAGTTACAGACAAAGACTACCGGAAGCAGGGTCTTGCAAAAAAGGTCATAGACAAAGCCGTTAAATTTGCAAGAAGCCGCAACTGCTACAAAGTAATTCTTCAAAGCGGAATTGCACGAAAAGAAGCGCATCAGTTTTACGAAAATCTAGGCTTTAACGGAAACAGCAAAAAAGCTTTTGACATGCGCCTGAAATATTAGTTAAGCGCTTTCTTAAAGCTTTTTCAGCGGTGCTTTGAAACTCATTTTGCGCGGTGTTGCAATAGAATCAAACTTTACGGTATAGACATGCTTTACAGCATCAACGTCAATGACTGTGCCTTTGCCGAGAATTCCATGGCTTATTCTGTCGTCTTTTTTTAAGCCGGAAAGTGCCGAAATTTTGGCGAGCGCAGTATTTGTATCTTCAATATAGCGCAACGTATTTTTCACAAGATGTTCCGGCACTTCTACAGCATAATCAAGCAGGCGCTTTTCTACGTCAAAAACAAAGCGCGACGGATAGCGGTAGCCGAAGCCCTGCATTGTTCCTTCTGATTCTGTAAGATAGAGCCTGTCTTTTGCGCGCGTATAGGCAACAAAGCAAAGCCGCCTCTCTTCTTCCATTGATGCCATTGAATCAACCTTTTTGCTCGGAAACATGTTCTCGTTCATGCCGGCAAGAAACACAACAGGAAATTCCAAGCCCTTTGCAGTATGAATTGTCATAAAGCGGACGGCGTTTTTTGTTGTGCCAAGGTCAGAATTGGTATACAGAGCGGCATGTGCAAGATAATCTGTCAGCGTGCATTCTTCACCGCATGAGGTTTCATATTCGTAAAGAGACTGCTTAAGCTCAGCAAGATTATCAAGCCTCTCCTGCCCGCCTTCTGTGCGCAGTGCAAGCTCGTAGCCGGATTCATTCATAACATGACTGAATAATTCAGAAATCTGCATTTTTGCGTAAGAAGCCGAATATTTTTCGATTAAGTCTATAAAAGCACGCGCCTTTGTGTTCGCAAAAAGCTCGTCATCAAGCGATTTTTTCAGTGCCTCATAGAGTGAGCAGCCGTTTTTTTCAGCATATTCTTTAAGAAAGGCAATGCGCTTTTCGCCTACGTTGCGTTTGGGCTCGTTTACAATCCTCAAAAACGAAAGGTCATCTTTGTAGGCAATCATGCGCAAATATGAGAGAGAATCTTTTATTTCGGTGCGGTCAAAAAACGGCATGCCCGAAAACAGCGTGTACTCAAGCTTTTTTCTCTGAAAAACTTCCTCGATTACGCGGCTTATGTAATGGGCGCGGTACATCACTACAATGTCACCAGCTTCAATGCCTTCATTTTCAAGCTCTAAAATTTTATCAGCTATATAATTAGCTTCATCTTCAGCAGATTTTGCGTGATAATACACAGGCTTAGGCAGCGTACCGCCAGTCCGCACAGGCACAAGAGATTTCTCCAGGCGCACGCGGTTTTTTGCTATAAGCGAATTTGCCGCATTTATAATGCCAGGTACAGAGCGGTAGTTCTGCATCATCATTATTGTCTGTGTGCCTTCGTGCGTTTTGTCAAAATCCATAAGATATTTGACGTTTGCGCCGCGCCACGTGTAGATTGTCTGATCGGGGTCACCGACAATAAACAGGTTCTTGTGGTAGGCGCAGAGCACTTCCATAAGCTGATACTGAATCAGGTCAATATCCTGAAATTCATCAATCATTATGTATTCAAGGCGTTCCTGCCATTTAAGTTTTATCTCAGGGTTCTCTTCAAAAATGAAAAGCACAAATTTCAGCAGGTCATTATAATCAAGCCCGAAGCACTTCTTTTCCTGATAAAGATAACCGTAAAAGATTATGTCCTTAGGCGTTTTTGCCTCAACATATTTCTGATGAATCTCGTCGAGCGTCATCCGTATCATGTCGTGGTAATAATCCGGATTTTCAAACAGTTTCCGGATTTCAATCATGTCGCGCGCGTTTGAAAACGTCATTTCGCGCAAAGTCAGCCCGCGCTCTTCATAGATAATCTGAAGCATTGCGTCTATGTCAGAATTATCAAGCACCAAAAAGCTCTTAGGATACTGAACGGCGTTAGAGTCTTCCTGAAGCACGCTTACACAAAAGCCGTGAAAAGTTGAAATATAGCCGGTATCATTGTCGCCGGTCAGCTTTCTGATGCGCGTGCGCATTTCGTTTGCGGCTTTATTTGTAAATGTAACGCAGAGAATATTAGACGGAAGTATGCCCATCTCATTAACAAGATAGGCAAATCTGTGAGTCAAAGCGCGTGTCTTTCCGGAACCTGCTCCGGCGATTACGCGGACAAAACCTTCTGTTGAAGTTACTGCCTGTTTCTGTTCGTCATTAAGTTCATCTAAAAGCATACAGAGCGAATTCTACAGCTTAAAGAGTTTGTACACAAGCTTATTCAAAAGCTTGAACAGCAGAGCAAGCACAATTGTAGATGCAAGCACGCAGACTTCGTAAAGCGCAAGATTGTAGTTTCCGGCTTTATAAAGCGGACTTCTGCCGTTATAAATCAAAAAGCGGAAAACTGTTATAGCTACAAGGTTCATCATATAAGTTTCATATGAAATATTTCCCATGAACTTGAGCACAGGATTCTGCACATGATAAACAAGCATTATGGCAAAAAGCATAATAACAAACATTGAAACTTGCGGAAGCTGGCCTAAGTAGCTGATGAATTTATTCAAGATGCCGGGACCCTTGCCTGCCCATTCTGACCAGTAGCCGAATTTCCATTGAAGAAAGCCTGCAAGCATATGAAACGCCACAAAAAGCGCAATACAGAAGAGAAGCTTCAATAAATACAGTTTCTTAAACCAATTACGGATTTTTTCCTCATTGGCGGCAAAAACCATGCCTATAAAAAATGCAATTGAAGAATTAACCCACCATTCGCCGAAAAACCAGATTACGCCAGACTGCTTCCACCAGACGGCGTTTTGAAGCGCACCAGGCACAACCCACCAGTTCGGCTCGCCAGCCCACCACGCAAAATGACCGTTAAAGCAGAAGAACACGCCCTGCAAAAATATAACGGCAAACATCAGCGCAAAGCAGACTTTTCTGTTTTTGACATGCTTAAAGATAAAGTAAAACGCAATGTACAAAAGCGTAAGCACCACAGGATACCACGCATAATAATTGAGCAGCGTCAAACCTAAGAGACCTGCAATCAGACGCAAAGGCGGAAGGTCATATCCACCGGCAAGACCGAAAATTGCAAAGAGAACCGCATTCACATAAAACGGAATAAGAATCGCTTTAAACACGCGTTTCTTCAAGAAACCTTCAAGATAATTCTCTTTTGTATCAAGGCTCTTTATCAAGCCAAAGCCCGAACAGAAGAAGAAAATTGCCACAAAGAAAAAACCTGCATTTACAAAAATGCTAAGCTCGCCATGATGGCCCTGCCCTGCTGAAACCTGAAACGCGTGTTCCTGCGAAATATGATGCAGAATAACGCCGAGAGCTGCAAAACCGCGTAAAGCTTTTGTAACTTCAAGAGAAGTTGAATCTTCGTGGAATGTGCCCTTTCCGCGTGCCAATTTGCCGCCCCACAAAAGCAGCAGCAAAACCAGAGCATAAGTAACATAAGAAATGTACATAATCTCTCCCATAAAAGCGGCGCATATACACACCGCAAATTTTTAGTTTTTCAGTTTAATGATTATAGCATAATAACCTAAGATGCAGAAAACGCCAAGATTCTGCCTAAATTTGCATCTTTTACATTGTTTTTAGAGTTATTAGAGATTTAACAATTGACTTTTTTGAGATTTTTGCCGATAATATGATGTGGTGAGAGGATGTCGCTTTTACGGCAAAAGGATTTGCAAATGAAAAGAAGACAGACTTATCAGTTTGGAACTATACTTTTAACTTTGGCATCAGCCCTAATAATCTCCTGCGGTGGTGGCGGAGGAGGCGGTGGCGGAGCTGCCGCTGGTCCTTCAGCATCATCAGGAACATCTTCTAATAATACACCTGCACCAGCAAGATCTGCTGCTGCAGAAATTATAAGCTTTAAATTTGAGCAGGCAAAGAATGCCTCTGCTCTTTCAGCACTTTCAACTGATTTGGAAGGACATCTTTCAGATACCAATACTCAGGAAATTATAGTTGACTATAATTATGGAACTCTGGACGCACATCCAGAACTTAAACCTACTATAAAAATTTCTCCTAGAGCAACAATCGTAGAAGACACTTTTACACAAACAGAAGAAAACGGAGAAACAATCTGGACTACTAATGACGCAATAGATTTCTTTACCAATGCTGTTACTTTCACCGTAAAAGCTGAAAACGGCACAGAAAAAGCATGGACTGTCACACTAAATGAAATGGCAGCCGGCGAATACCGTATTATCTACGGACCTGATAGCATAATCAATAATCCATATCCGGAAACATATAATGAAAGCGAAGACATACACTTTGATGACAATCTCTATAACAAAATTATAAAAAAGAACTACTATTTTGACGGCTGGTATGCGGAAGAATCCTGCACTACTCCAGTAACAGGCTGGAGCAGAATGGAAAAATCAGGCGACGTTACACTTTACGCAAAATGGCAGCCGGCTCCGTATGCAGATCTTGAGCACAGCAAGGTATTCGCCAACGGAATTCCAGTAACTGTTAAAAACAATGCCGGTGCAACAATGGTATACTTTGCCGATGCAAATGGAAGCGAAAAGTCGCTCACGGCAGTTAATGAGAACTATACAAATTTCGAAGGTTTTGATTTGTACGCAGGTACATCAGGCGAAGCAGATGCACCTTATATGAGCGCACCCGCCGGCGATATCACTATTACAGGCGGAAGACTCAACAACGTTTACGGCGGTAGCGGTGACGCTCCAGAAACTGCTTTAACCAGCAGTTCTATCATCCATCTTTCAGGCAATCCTGAAATAGGCAACCAGAAAAAAAGCGGTATCTGGCTCAAGTCTTTCTCGGAAAACAAGGTCAAAGTAAATGGCAATGTAAGTTCTACCGGAAATAAAATTACGTTGATAGCAGCTCCAAATACGTCAGCCGGAGCAGTTGTTGTAGAAGTAGATTCATCTGGTAACACATCAAAAGATCACTATACGCTCAGAAACAGCTATCGCACAGAAAACGTAGAGCTGGAAGACAACGTAAACAGCGTCAAAATCAAAGCAGGTATAAGCCTGCCTGATCCTGAAAATGTAACATGGTCAAAAGACGCTGACGGAGATTACTTTACACTTGGTCCTGATCACTTCCATTCTGATGGTACAATTCTCAGCATCGGTGTAGAAGGCGGCTTCTTTAAAGTTTCATCTACCACTGTAACCGGCGGAAACTTTGACATGGCAATCCGTTACAGTGATGACAGCATCAATGAATATGTTGATAACAAATACATTGACGGCGGTAACTCAGGTGATGTGCTTAAAACCAAAGATAAGCTTAAATATGTACAGTTCAAATCAGCTAGCGGTGAAATTACTGCTGCCAACGCATCTAACTTTCTTGCTAGTGTTAAGTTTTTCATTGAACCAGGCAAAACTCAGGTAAAGATAAAACTCAACCTTCAGACTGTTTCATTGACTGAAATAGCAAGTGCAGGTGTCACATACTTCAATGGAAGCTTCTATAAGATTGTTCAACAAAATGGTATAAGCTGGGATGATGCCCTTAAAGAAGCAAAAAAAAGCAAATTCAACAATCTTTCTGGCTATCTTATGACTATTACTTCGCAGACTGAAAATATGTTCATCTACGACCGTGTATATGCAAAAGCCACTCCAAAGATAAACCAATCAAATGCGAGAGGCTGGATTGGCGCCAAAAGAGAGAATGGCATTTGGAAATGGGTATGCGGACCTGAAGCTGGTACAGAATTTTACAGTCAGTCAGCAAGGCAGCCTCTGAATGGTAATTTTTCATCATGGGACAGCTGGGAAGACAGGACAAGAAACAGAATATGGACTACATATCCAGCTTCTGCTTTCGAGGGTGGTGTAATACCAAAATACGACAAAGAGAACAATGCAATTAAACCGATTGCACAATCTCATCGTAACGACGATGTTTACTGGCCTGAATTCATTAAGGGTGTACAAGAAAAAGACAATAAATGGTATGTCGACTGGAAACATCCTCACGCAGACAAGGGTGATTGCGCTTATTATACTGGCACTTATGTTTGGGGAAATGAAAATGGCAGTAAAGGCTATATAATCGAATACACAGCATATGATGCAGAGGGTGCAAATAATCCGCATGCTCCAGTTCTTATTGCGGAAAAGGATTATTCCCGTCCATAAAACGCAATAGCTAAAGGTCACCGGTCAACCCGGTGGCCTTTGTTTTTTTCCGTCCTGACACACATTCTACAGAACGCCGAGAACAATTCCAGTTATTATAATAGAAGCGCAGAACAGCTTGTAGCCGATTCCCTTTTCTTTGAAAATGAATTTTCCGCCAAGAATAGTAACGATGCACGCGCTCTGCTTCAGCAAAGTCATTACAGTTATGCGGCTTTCTGGGTTGCCGTTTGCTATAAAAAGCGCCTTATCGCCGATGACAAACATAACGGCGAGCAGCCAGACCCATTTGTTCTTAAGCACAGAAAAGCTGATTTTTTCCCTTTTGACAAGCAGATAAATCACATAATAAGAGACAAGAAACAGCATGTACCAGAACTGAAGCTGCGAGCTTGTAATGTCCTTCATGAGAATCTTGTCCATAAAGCCCGAAATTGAATTGAAAATGCACGAAAGAAATGCAAGCGCAACAAAAAACGCTGTTGTCTCTCTAACAGGAATCTGCGTCGGCATTTCTGGATTCTGCACATCTTTTAAGGCAGAAGCGTCTGCTGCTGCGAGGGCGCGCTTCTTGTTTTTAGGCTTGAACTTTAAAAGCAGAAGCCCTGCACTTACAAGAATAAGCCCCAAAATCTGAAATAATCCCAATGTTTCGTGAAGAATCAAAACACCAAGCAAGGTGGCAAAAAGAATTCTTGATAACGAAAGAATGCCGTAAAGGCTTACAGGCAGAAACTTTAAAGAACGGAAACTACAAATCCAGGCAAGAAAAATCGCAAAAGCTTTTAATGCAACTAAAAAATAGAACTTAGGCTCCATTCCGCCGGCGTCTTTTGCCTGCGGAACAACCAGAATAAACGAAAGAGCTGTGTAAGCCACAAGAACTTCCATTACGGTATTCGTGTTCATTGCCTTTTTTTTGGCAATTTCTCTTCCGCCTTTCAGAATGCCGTACAAAAGAACAAGAAAAATCCAACTCATAGCATGCTAATCTTATCCAAAACAGCAGCAAATTACAATGAAGTTGTCTGGTACACTATAGTTCTTCGTTGAGGCAGGTTCTAAGCTCATCTTTCAGGCTTAAGAATGCTTCTGCAAGGAACGGGTCAAAATGCTTGCCGGCTTCTGCTTTAATGATGTCCAGAGCCACGTCAAGAGTGAACGGCTCTTTATAGCAGCGCGGCGAAACCAGTGCATCAAAAACGTCGGCAATCGCCATTATTCTGGCAGAAATAGGTATTTCACAGCCTCTAAGGTGATACGGATAACCGGTGCCGTCAAATTTTTCATGGTGATACAAAGCTACTTCAGAAGCCATTTCTACATAGTCAGTGTCTTCTATGTCGCTCAAAATCTCTTTTACGATTCTGCCGCCCTCAATAGTGTGTCTCTGCATAATAGCAAACTCATCATCAGTGAGCTTTGCAGGCTTTTTCAAAAGCACGTCTGAAACCATAATTTTGCCCATATCATGCAGAGGTGCGGCTTTGCGGATATTTTCCAAAAATTTTTCGTTTATCGTGTCAGTATAAAGATTTACTTCAAGTGCCCGTTTTGTCAGCATATTGACATAGCGGCTTGTGCGGCTTACATGGTTTCCGGTGTCCTCGTCGCGGTTTTCTATAAGGTTAGACAATGCAATGATTGTAGAATCCTGCATCTTGATAATCTGATCGTCACGTCTGTGGATTGATTCAGTCTGCTCAAGAACTTCAGCTTCCAATAGTTCCTTGTTATTCAACAGCAGATTTTTCTGGCGCTCAAGCTCTTCGTTTTGAGCTTCTAACTGCTTCTGCTGCGCAAGAATCTGGGCTTCCTGTCTTAAATTGCGGACTGTCACATATTGCTTGAAAAAACAGACAAAAATTATAACAACACCGAAAAAATATATATTCAGCATGTTTATCGGCACTTGTAATATTACGACTTTTGCACCCAGACAAGTTAAGCCGATTGTTATCATAAAAAAATAGAGAATAGGGCTGAGATCCAAAAAAATAACTGACAGAAGAACCAATACAGTAAAAAAAATGAAATCTACAATTATGCGGCTTTCAAAAGAATCGAAAATTCCATAAACAAACAGACCCATAAAAGCGCAGATAACTATATTTACAATCGCCTGTTTGAGAAAAACGGACTTTATATTTTTCTTTATTATAATCGATGCCGAAATAAAACTAAAAAAATCAAGACTCATAAAGAGGATATAGTACAGCAGCATGTATGTGTTTTCAGAAGTATAGCCCGTTCCACTTTTAAGAAATACAATAAAACCACAAACACAAAAAAGAAAGGGAATTATTAAAATAAAGTGAATACGCCTTATATTTTTATCAGCAAGTATTTCTTTATAAGAAGCCGGATACAGAAAGGTTTTCTTAAACAAAAGTAGAGCTGATGAACGGAGGTCTTTAAATTTCATATTCTACAAGTACCAGCTTTACTTAAAATTTGTGTTGCCATTGTTTCTGCCATTATGTCCTCATAAGCACAGCAAGGAAGAACAATTTCTTTATTTAGTAATAAGTTATTATATAACAACATATACTGTATGTGAACCCGAATTTCCATTTTATTCGAATTTTTATTTTATAAACCAAACGAAATGAAAAGATTGCACCGCAGGCATACTTTTGAGAAACTGATTTTCTGTGTTTTATATGAAAGACTGCTTAGAATTATGCAGATTTTTTACAGCTTATCCGCAATATCATAAATCAGGCGTTCTGTCTTTTCCCAGCCGAGGCACGGATCTGTAATTGATTTTCCGTAGCAGTTTTCGCCGGGCGACTGCGCGCCGTCTTCGATGTAGCTTTCAACCATAAAGCCTTTCAAGATGCTTGCTATGCCCTTATTATATCGGCGTGAATTGAGCACTTCCATAATTATACGGGGCTGTTCAAAAGGATTTTTTTTGGAATTGGCATGGTTTGTATCTATAACAACAGCCGGATTCTGTAAATCGCGTTCCGCATATTCATCCAAAAGGCGGATTAAATCTTCGTAATGATAGTTCTGAACGTAGTTGCCGTGCTTGCTTATTGAGCCACGCAAAATCGCATGAGAATACGGGTTGCCCTGAGAATGAACTTCCCAGCCGCGGTAGATAAACGTGTGCGGGTGCTGCGCCGCCTGAATTGCGTTCATCATTACGGAATAATCACCGCTCGTCGGGTTTTTCATGCCTACCGGCACTTCTATGCCGCTTGCCGTAAGTCTGTGCTGCTGGTCTTCTACAGAGCGCGCACCGACTGCAACATAGCCGAGCAAATCATCAAGATAGCGGTGATTTTCGGGGTAAAGCATCTCGTCTGCGCAGATAAAGCCGGTCTCTTTTACGGCGCGCATGTGAATGTGCCTTGTGGCGATAATGCCCTTGAACATGTCAGGCTTGCCGTGCGGGTCTGGCTGATGAAGCATACCCTTGTAGCCATCGCCTGTAGTGCGCGGCTTGTTCGTGTAAATGCGCGGCACAATCAAAATCTTGTCTTTCACTTTTTCCTGCACCGGGCACAAGCGCGAAATATAATCGAGCACGCTGTCTTCGTTATCAGCAGAGCAAGGCCCGATAACAAGCAGAAGCCTTTCGTCTTTGCCTTCAAAAAGCGCGCAAAGCTCTGCCCTTTTCTGCCCGATAATTTTCGGCATGTCGTCAGACAGCGGATACATTTCCTTTACCTTCATAGGAATGGTAAGCTTTCTTTCAAATTCCATGTTCATATTTACGCCTCCGGCCTTTCTGGAATCTGCCCGATTACTTTGACAGAAAGGCAGCATTTTTTCAGTTTTTCTATAAGCTTGCGCCCGTTCCGGCTCATAAGCGAGCCTTCGACTTCAACATAAAAATAATATTCCCACGGCGCATTCTGAACCGGGTGGCTGTGCAGGCTTATAAGGTTATAGTCTTTCTTGCTGATAATCTTGATTGCCGACGAAAGCGCGCCCGGAACGTTCTTAACATTGAACATAAGATAAGAAACAGATTTCGGCGCTTCTTCCTGTCCGTCAAACGCATTCTGCGAAACTACTGCAAAGCGCGTGGTGTTCTCTGTGTCCTGGTTTATGCCGCGTGCAAGCACCTTAAGCCCATAAAGGCGGCCGGCTTCTTCACTCGCAATTGCCGCAGAAGACTTATCGCCTTTCTGGGCAACTTCTTTTGCCGCCATTGCAGTGTTCACAAAAGGAATTGTCTGAAAGCCATGGTCGGCTATAAACTGCGTGCACTGGTCAAGTGCCTGCTGGTGGCTGTAAACAGTCTTTATGTCTGAAATTTCTGAACCTTCAAGGCCAAGAAGGGTCTGCGAAATTCTGAATTCAAAAACATTAGTAATAAAAAGCGGGCCTGCAAAAAGAAGATCAAAAACGCCTCTTACATCACCGGCGAAACTGTTTTCAATAGGAAGCACAGCAAAATCACATATTCCCTTTTCAACTGAATCATAAGCCTGTGCAAAACTTGTAAATGCAACTAATTCTTCTGAAGGAAAAATATTCCTGGCAGCAATATTTGCAAACGCCCCTTCTATTCCACAATAAGCAATTTTGTAATTCATTGCAAGAATATAGCACTGTCCACCACTGGACACGCAATAGCAAGACTGGTATTTTTTTAGTATGAACAACAAAAAAGACAGATTTTCCACATTTCAAATAGCAAAAGCATGCGGAACAAGCCGGTCTTCCATTCTGCGCCTTGAAGAAGAGGGCTTTATCTCGCCTTCATTTACCGAATATTCAACAGGCAAAAGATTTTATTCTTTCAGCGATGTGGCACGCGTTATTCAGGTTATGACTCTGCGGAATTTCGGACTTGAAAAAGATATAATCCACCGCTTTTTTGACGGACAGGAAGACTATCAGATTTGTCTTGATGTTCTGCAGGAAAGGCTTGACAACCTTACGCGCATCATAAGAGTTGTAAAAAACTGGCAGAACGCAAACGAAGATTTTCATTCTTTAAGGAAGAAAATCGGCGCAATCCGCTGTTATTCTAAAAAAAGGGAAAACGGCGAGCCTGTCTTTGAGTTTTTGGCAAACACGTTTACAGACGTTATCAATCAGGGGCTTGAGATAAACATTGCGAAAACGCCGTTCCTTCAGATTTTTTCAAAACCAGAAACAAACTCATACGAGATTTATGCCTGCATTCCTGTTCTTGATGAACTTAGAAGCAACATTATTCAGATTCCTTCCTGCAGGGCACTTTCTATTCAATGGCGCGGCAGCATAAAAAATCAGACTGATATATTGAAGCAGATTCAACAGGAAGCCGAAAAACAAGGCTTATCAAGCCTTAAAGAATTCAGAGTGCTTGCCGCTTATGATGAGTTTACCGCCAAAAATATAGCCAATGACATAAAAGGCCTTCAGTTCATCATCCCGGACGAATAATCACCTCAAAAAAAGCGCATATGACAGAAAATTTCAACAACTTTTTATCAATTTTACTTGACAATCTGCTATTATGTCGTATATATTTGACATAAAGACAGATGACATGGTGCACGGTCAAAATCTGCCTTAAAACTGGAGGAAATAAAATGAAATCACCTGAATACGCATTAGGATTTGCAGCAGGTTTTGCTGCTGTAGTAATTGTAACTGTAATTATCGCAATGATAATCAAAAAAATAACAGGCAAAAAAACTGAATATGACGAACGCCAGATTGCAATACGCGGTAAAGCTTATAAAGTCGGCTTTCTGGCATACGTCATTCTGCTTGCTGCTTCATTATTAATTCACTCAAATTTTGAGCTGGCGGTAATTCCGTTCTATCTTGAACAGACACTCATAATGCTCATCGGGCTTGGCGCATTTGTCTGCTTTGCAATCTGGAATGACGCATATTTCTGCGGCAACGAGAAAAAGAAGCAGTGGGCTATTTTTATTCTGCTTGCATCTGCAGCAAATGCCGCAATCTTTTTCAAAACAAGAGAAAACTGGTTTACGCCTGACGGAATTATGAATTCATGCTGGTCAAATCTTTTTGTGGCTGTGCTCACCTTTGTGATTGCACTGAATGCTTTCATTAAAATTATTGCAGACAAACAAGCTGAAAAAAACAGCAAAGAAGACTAAGAAATTCTACGGAAGGAGCATAATATTATGACTGACAACATTTTCAGCAATGCAAACTCTTTTGTTTTGTGGCTTATTCTGTTTTTCGGCTTATCGTTTTTATTTACCAGGCACAACAAAAAGCGCGGCAAGACTGCCGAATATGATGAACGCCAGCAGCAGATAAGACTGCTTTCGTTAAGAATAAGCTACTTTATTTTGATTGCGTGGTCTTTGCTAGGAATGCTGCTCGCAGAGAACAAACTTTTATTCTGTGATGTAGCAACAATGTTCTTTCTTGGAATTCTATTGAGCGCCACTGCATTCATATGCATAACTACATGGAAAAACGCCAGCGATCCGGTTTTGAACGGAGAAACAGCTGAACAAAAGTCAAAAAAATTAACACTGACAATTGTAACAGGCATCTTTTGGGTTCTTTGTGTCATCTGGATTATTGCAGACTATATAAAGAATTTTGAAAAGCTTTTCACAGACGGAAAGTTGAACGGCAACAGCCGCCTGCTTTTTATAGTGGTTTCAGGCTTAATAATGCTCATCAACGTATTGATAAAGCAAATCTATTGCAAGAAATTTGCCCAAAAAGATGAGGAAGACTGATGAAGAACCTGAAACTCAAAGCGGCGCGTGCCCTAAAGGATATGTCGCAGGACGACCTTGCAAAAGCTGTGAACGTAAGCCGTCAGACAATCAACGCAATAGAGAAAGGCGATTACAATCCATCAATTAACTTGTGCATTGCAATCTGCAAAGTTCTAGGCGTAACACTTGATGACTTATTCTGGCCAAGCGAAACACCGGAAGAAGACTAGCAGAACAAGTCTTGTAAAATCTTTCAATTCAAAAGCTGACCGCACAACCGACCGGTAAACAGTCTATATACCGGCCGGTATATGATCTCACTACCGACCGGTTGACGGTCTCTATACCGGTCGGTACACAGTATCACTACCGCTCGGTATACGGTCTGTGTACCGTGCATCATTGTTTCAAAGACTTTTCTGTTTTATAGGCGGCAAAACTATAAGAGCAGCTCTTTTTCTGAGGGTCTGCCTTTGCTATTGTTAGAACCACCACAAGAGAATAAAAGCTTGAACTGCCCTGCTTTGGTTCTGGAATAACCGTAACAATGAAAGTATCGCCGACGGCAAGCTTATGCTTTTTAAGCGCCTGCTGCAAAAGCCAGCTTTCTTCTTTGGTGAATCTTTGAACTTCAACCGGCTCTGAACCGCCTTTCTTTGAAAAGCTGTGCATTTCAGCCTTTAATTTAGCGACAGCTTCTTTAGAAAGATTTGAGCCGGCCTTTGTTGCTGACGCCCTTCCCTTGTAGCCAAGATTCGGATCATAAAAAACGCCGTCAGCTTTTTGCTCCGTCTGCCTTTGTTCCTGCTGTTTTTCCGCAGGAGCTTTGGCGACAGGCTTTCCGTCAAGACTAAAGACAGTCTCATAAACATCCCAGAATTCGTATTTGCTGTCATTTACGGTTATCAAGGCAGTAACATAAGAAACTGTGCTTTTTTCTTCAGCGGGCACAGGCGTTACGCGGATAACAAAAGTCTGACCATTACCGGCATTGCTTTCGGCGAGCGCCTTTCTCATGCCCCAGTCAACTTCTCTTGGAATACGCTGCACCTTTTTAGTTGAAACGCCGGTTTCTTTGTTCCAGTTGTAGAGCGTCTCCCTGTATTCGTTTATGCCCTCTTCGGGCAGATTTGTACCGATATAGTTTGTCTCAACAATTACGTTGTAGCCTTTTTCTTTGTCTATGTACGTCTTTTTTTCAGCAAAAACCAGAACCGTTAAAACTGAAAAAAAGCACAGTGCGAGCATTTTCTTCATATTATACCTGCTTATTTCTATTAACTAGAGAATCTTTTCAAGTTCCTTTAAATTCGGGCAGATCTGCCAGCAAAGCTTTTCAATTTCTTTTGTCGGCACAATTCTGTCCGGCACCATAACAACTTTTAAGCCGGCCGCATATGCGCTTTTTATGCCGTTCGGGCTGTCTTCTACAGCAACGCAGACTTCCGGCGGCAAACCGATTGACGCGCACGCAAGTCTGTAAATTTCAGGGTCGGGCTTGCTGTGAGAGACCATGTCGCCGGTGGTCAGCGTCTTAAAATAACCGAGCACGTCTTTATCTTTAAGCAGACGGCGCACAGAAGCTTCTCTTGTTGATGAGGCAAGCGCTACAATGTATTTTGCCGAAAGATATTCAAGCGTTTCTTTTGCATATGGCAGAAGCGGAATACCCTGCTCATTTTCAACCTTATGAAAAAGCTCTGAAGCGCGCGTCATAAACTTTTCCGCAGGAAAATCATTTCCGTAAAGCTCATGCAGAATGTTGCAGGTATCGGCATAATTTGTGCCCCTGCACTTGTTTATTGCGTCTTTATCATCTACAAAGCCCTCTTCTGCAAGCGCAGCAACCCAAGTTTTATCACAGACAGATTCAGAATCTAAAATCACACCGTCCATATCAAAAATTACAGCTTTTATCATTTTGTTCCGTTTCCTGTTTTTGGTAAATATATTGATTTTACCTCGTCTGTGTAAACGCCCTTTTCTTTATAAACTACAAGCGGAACATCAACCTTGAGGTTGGGCTTTATATTCTTTTTTGCATGAATAAGTACCATTGTCGGCGCAGCTTCGGCTGACGGCTGAACCATGCGCAGTTCTGAAGCTTCTAAGTTGTGTCTGTCGAGCTCTACAAATATTTCGCCAAGCCTTTCCGGCCGGTGAATCATAAAAAAGCTGCCGCTGGGCTTTAAAAGATAGTCTGAAGCTTTTACAACGTCTTTGAGCGTGCACAAAATCTCGTGGCGCGCTATAGCCTTTGCGTTTACGGCGCTTTCTCTGCCATGCGAAGCTTTCATGTACGGCGGATTGCAGACAACAGCATCAAAGCTGTATTTGTCAAAAAGCGAGGCGGCATTTTTTAAGTCGCCGTTTACAATATTGAGCCTCTCTTGAAGGCTGTTAAGTTTTACTGATTCTTCGGCAAGCCCGCAGGCTTCTTTTTGAATTTCTAGAGCGGTTACTGTCTGAGCTTTTGTTGAACCGCAGACAAGCAGCGCAATTATTCCGTTGCCTGAACATAAATCAATTACTTTTGAATTTGAACGGATTTTTTTTGAAGCAAAATCGGCAAGCAGTACAGCGTCTATACCGAAACAGAACTGATTTTCGTCCTGCGCAATTTTGTAGCCGACCTGTGTGAGCAAATCAATTTTCATAGCATAAATAAGGCTGTCTTAATCAGACAGCCCTTGCGATTTGCCTAAGAATTCGGCATTAAGATTGCGGCAATGATATAAGCCAAAACTCCTGTTCCTGCACAAAGCACAAGAACAAGCCAGATAATTCTTACAATTGTCGGGTCCATATCAAGATATTCTGCGATTCCACCGCAGACACCGCAAAGTTTTTTATCACTAGATTTTCTAAGTCTTTTTTCGCTCATTGTTAATTCCTCTGTTGTTTAAGCTGCTGATATTAGATCTGTTCGGAAAGCTACAGTTTCCGAACACGTCTATTTTACCGCAAAAATCATAAAAAATATACTTCTTTATGAGAAAAAAACAGTGTATATTAAATGCATGAAAGAATTAAAACTTGAAGAATGGAACGAAAATCCTTTTAAGGTAATCGGCAAAGACTGGATGCTCATTACTGCTGAAAAAGACGGCAGAACGAACATGATGACTGCAAGCTGGGGCGGCTTGGGCATTATGTGGGGCAAAAACGTTGTTACAGTTTATATACGCCCGTCGCGCTTTACAAAAGAATTTGTAGACGCCGGCGAAAAGTTTTCTATCTGCATAATGGACGAAAAATACCGCAAGCAGCTTAATTACTGCGGAAGCAAAAGCGGCAGAGACGAAGACAAAGTAAAGGCCTGCGGTTTTTCTGTAGAAAAAGGCGATGGCACTGTATGGTTTAAAGAAAGCCGCCTTGTGTTGGTCTGCAAAAAGCTTTACAGCCAGCCGATGGATGCCGCCGCCCTCAACGATGAAAAGCTTAGAAACGCAATGTGGAAAGACGACGTGCATGAAATGTACATAGCCGAGATAGAAAAAGCTTTTGTACAGTAGCTCCAAAAGCGCGCCTTGTACACCCGTTACAAGTTTACGCGAAGCGGAAACTTGGCGTTTTGCTAGATTAAGCCCATCCTGTAGAATAAGCTTATGCGCACCCGAAACGCCAAGGCTGTTGCACAAAGAAAGCCAAAACCTATATAATAAGCTCTCAATTTGGCAGATTATTTATACTATTATAAGAAAATATATAAGAGGTTTTTATGGCAGATAAAGAAGTCCGCGTACGTTATGCACCATCTCCTACCGGAATGCAGCATATCGGCGGTGTAAGAACTGCACTTTTCAATTATTTGTACGCACGTGCAAACGGCGGCAAATTCATTCTCAGACTTGAAGATACAGACCGCACAAGATACGGCGAAGAATATGTGCAGAACCTTTATGACACACTTGCATGGCTCGGAATTGAATGGGACGAAGGCGGTCCAAAGGGCGGCGAATACGGTCCTTACGTTCAGTCTGAAAGATTCGACATTTACAAAAAATATGCTGAAGAGCTTGTTGCAAAAGGTCAGGCTTATTACTGCTTCTGCGATGAAGAACGTCTTGAAAGAATCCGCATTATTCAGACCAAAAACAAGATGCCTCCAGGATATGACCGCGAATGCCGCCATCTTACTCCTGAAGAAGTAAAGGCAAACCTTGACGCCGGCAAACCGCATGTAATCCGTCTCAAAGTTCCTATGGAAGGTGAAACACGCTTTCACGATGCGCTTCTCGGCGACATTGAATGGAAGA
>CAMJMF010000024.1 GCA_946406925.1 uncultured Spirochaetales bacterium
CGGTTTTGAGGGAATGCCTAATGCCGGTGATCCATTCCAGGTAACGGAAACAGAGCGTGATGCACGCGATATTTCAGCAAAACGCCAGGAATTGAAACGCTTTGAAGATTCAAAGGCTGTTAAGAAAGTTAACCTTGATAACCTGTACGATACAATCGAGCAGGGCGAAGTTATGGAACTCAAGGTTATCATCAAGGCAGACGTTCAGGGTTCTGCCGAAGCATTGAAGCAGTCTCTCGAAAAGCTTTCAACAAAAGATATCCGTCTTGTTGTAATTCATTCATCAGCCGGTGCAATCAACGAAAGCGATGTTTCGCTTGCCGCCGCTGACTCAAATGCAATTATTATCGGTTTCAACGTTCGTCCTACACCAAAAGCAAAAGCTCTTGCCGACCAGGAAAAAGTTGATATCCGCAAATATAACATCATCTATAAATGTGTTGAAGAAATCACAGCCGCTATGGAAGGCATGCTGAAGCCTGACGTTAAAGAAGAAGTTATCGGTACTGTTGAAGTCCGTGACACTTTCAAAGTACCGAAAATCGGTGTTATTGCCGGTTGTTACGTACTTACAGGCGTCGTAAAACGCTCTTGCAGCGTAAACGTTATCCGCGACGGCATCGTAATTGCTTCTTCATTGAAGATAACTTCATTGAAGCGCTTCAAAGATGACGTTAAAGAAGTTGCAACAAGCTTTGAATGCGGTATGGGCCTTGAAAACTGGCAGGATATTCAGGTTGGTGACCAGTTTGAAATCATTGAGATGGTAGAAGTTGCAAGAAAGTTGAACGCTCCGTCTTCAAGCTCAAACAAAAAAGAGGGCTGATATGTCTGAATTCAGATTAGTCCGTCTCGGTGAGCAGATCAGAAATGAAATCTCCCAGATGATTCTAAAACAGCAGATAAAAGACCCCCGCGTTTCAACGTTTCTGAATATAAACCGCGTTGAGGTTTCGCGCGATTTAAGCTACGCAAAAGTGTATGTTTCAAGCTTTATGGACGACAAGAAAACTGAAAAAGGCGTAAAAGGTCTTGAAAGCGCCGCCGGTTTCATTCAGTCAACATTAAGCCGGAAACTTACATTGCGGCAGTTCCCCAAGCTTCAGTTTGTATGCGACTCAAGCATAAAAGAAGGCTTTGAAATGGTTCGTAAGCTTGCTGAAATAACTGAAGCTGATGCAGCTGCCTCTGCGTCTTCTGAGAATAATGCAGCAGACTGACGGCATTGTTCTTTATGCCAAGCAGCCGGGAATCACAAGCTTTTCTTCTCTTTGGGTTATAAAACACGCTCTGAATACAACAAAAATCGGGCATACAGGAACTCTCGACAATTTTGCAGACGGGCTGCTTGTGGTCTGCGCGGGCAGGCTTACAAGACTTGCCGGTGCAATTACGGCTTTTAACAAAGATTACGAGGCTGTGATTGTGTTTGGCGAGGAAACTGACACGCTTGACCCTTCAGGCAAGGTGATAAAAACCGCGCCGCTGCCTGTTATAGACGCTCTTAAAAAGTCAATCGAAAAATTTACAGGCACAATCATGCAGTCACCGCCGGCATTCAGCGCACTGCACATTAACGGAAAGCGCGCAAGTGATTTGGCACGTGCAGGCAAAGCGGTTGAAATTCCGGCGCGGCCTGTTACGGTGTTCAAGGCTGAGCTCAAAGATGTGGTCTTTGATGACGAGAAGCTTAAAACCGTAAAATATGCGCATGTAGCTTTTTCTGTAAGCAAGGGAACATATATTCGCTGTCTTGCGCGCGATATTGCGTCTGACTGCGGGTCAGCCGCGCATCTTATTGCTCTGCGCCGCACAAAAGTCGGTGACTTTGATTTGCATGATGCTTCAGGCTTTTCGCTGCTTGATGAATTCAGCATAGAAAATGCCCTGAAGAACGCTGAGAACGCAGACAAAGCAGAAAATGCAGAAAAGCCGCGCCCGCGTGATGAAAAGCTGCTTCACGACGAGATAAGAACAAAAATCCAGCGAATGAGCGCAAGTCTTGCAAAGCAATGCGGATTTTTTCCATTAACCATAAAGCCTGAATATGAGAAATGCTTTTTTTCAGGCCAGCCGCTGAATTCCAAATATTTTTCTGAATCAGTTTTTTCCGCAGAACCAGAATCAGAACAGAAAATTGCGGTTTTTTCTCAAAAAGAAGATTTTTGCGGAATGATTCATGTTGAAAATAAACGGATTATATACGATTATGTAATTAGTTTTGGCAAGGAATCGTAGATGCAGGTTTTTTCATGGAATGACAGTGATTTTCCTCAATTGTCCGGCAAAGAAACGGCTGTTACAATCGGCAGTTTTGACGGCTTGCACAAAGGACACCGCGTGCTTATCGACAAGATCACCCGTATTTGTGCAGAAAAGCACTATCATTCAGTTGTAATCACATTTACGCGCCCTCTGCCTTCAATAAAACATGCCGGAGATTATGCAGGTGACGTTTCTTCGCTTCCGCAGCGGCTTGCTCTTTTTGAGGCACTTGGCATTGACAGCGTGATTCTTGTTGATTTTACCGATAAGTTCGCCGCAGTTTCAGGCACAGATTTTCTTGTTAGTCTTGTGCAGCGCATAAACATGAAGTGTCTTGTTGAGGGCTTTGATTTTCACTGCGGCTACAAAGGTAAAACCCAGCGCAAAGAGATTGAAGCTTGGGCAGAAACCGCACAGGTTGAAACGCATTTTGTTCCGCCTGTGTACTACAAGACGCCGGACGGAAAAACCAAGCGTATAAGCTCGTCATTCATAAGACAGATGATTCTTTGCGGCAATTTTTCCACCGCCGCTGAGCTTTTGGAACGCCCTTACGAGCTGGATATCTCTGAAATCCGCCGTACGCGTTCTGAGGGCGCAAATTTTACACAACTTCTTCCTCCAGACGGAAGCTACCGCACCCTGTCTGAAAGCGGTACCCCAATCTCAATTGAAATAAAAGCCGGCAAATTGCAGGATCTCCCATCCTGCAACAGCCTGAGATTTGTGTAAATTCACATGTAAAAGCTTTCAATATAGATTTATATAGGAATGAATATTTCGTATAAATAAAGAACTATTTCTGATTTTCCAGTTCTTCATTTAAAAGTTCTGCAAAAGATTTTTTATCAGATTTTGTTGAGTCTGGTGTTTTTTCGTCGTCAGCGGATACTTTTTTTACGCCCCATACAGGCTGAGTGCCCTGGACTTTATTAGTCCATTGATTACCCATATAAATTACTGTGCTTCCGATTTTATCCATAGCAAATCCCCTCTTATGCTTTAGCTAATTAATTGTCATTTGCATATACGCAAAGACAATATAGATCTTAATCTATGCACTATCTGCTTAAAATATAGGTCTCTGAACTAGAAAAGTCAAGAGGAAAGTTTTGCAGTTACTGCCTGATTCACGCGGATAGAGCTATTTTTTGTAAAATCTTTCAGAAAAAACACCAAAACGCACAAAAAAAGTAATTTTCTTTTGATATTTAATGTGAATCTTTTTGAGGGAGTTGCTTATATGGAAAAGCTGATACGTCCAAAGCCGTTTGAAGAACTGACATGTTCAGACAATTTTATGTTCGCAAAAGTTATGGAAGATCCGGGGCTGTGCAAAAGCGTGCTGGAAATACTGCTCGGCATCAAAATCGGCAAGCTTTCATATCCAGAGCCGGAAAAAACCATACAGACTGCGCCAGATGCAAAAGGTATACGCCTTGATGTGCACACGCAAGATGGAAAGCACGAATTCGACATTGAGATGCAGACCACACTTTATAAAGACTTGCGCAAGAGAAGCCGCTATTATCAGAGCCTTATGGACGTTGATTTTCTGTTGAAAGGCAACACATATTCAAAGCTTAAAGAAAACATCGTGATCTTTATCTGCCTGGGCGACCTTTTCAAGCAGGGGCTGCCTGTATACACATTTGAAAATGTCTGCCGGGAAAATAATTCAGTCAAACTTGAAGACAGAACCTTAAAAGTATTTTATAATTGTAGCAGCTGGAAGAATGTAGCTTCAAAAGAACAAGCCGAATTCCTTAAGTTTCTGCTTACGGACAAAGCCGAAAGCAGCCTTTGCAAAAAGCTCAAAGAGCGGGAGAAAAAGATAAAAATGACAGCACGCGCACAGAAAGAATACATGGACTACTGCATGATAACACAGGGCTATTACAACTCCGGCAAAGAAGACGGCTATAAGCAGGGTGTTGAAGATGGTGAAGCTAGAGGTGAAGAACGTGCCAAACTTGAAGCTGCACGGAATATGCTTTCTCAAGGGGTAGACACAGATAAAATTGCAGCATGGCTGGCACTTCCGCTTGAAAAAGTGCGCGAAATTGCAGAAAGCCTAAAGCAGCAAGAATAAAAGCTAGAACGACCAAAAATCCCTAAAACTGAAATTCACACAATTCTAAAGCTAAAATTTCTCACAAAATCACAATTAGATTAATCTCTTTTATAATGCCCGCATCGCTAAAGCACTTTTTTCAGTGAGTTAACTCACTGATTTTCAGTGGGAGAAACTCACTGGTTTATTGCCCGCCATAAGCTGATAATAAAATTACAAAAAAGACTTGCAAAAAAAGAACGGTTTATATGAAAAAGATGCTGGAAGTTTTTGTTTTATTTTCCATTTTGTTGGTTCTTGTAAGCTGCAGCGGCGTTGGCGGCGGTAGTCCTGGTGGTTTAACAATACCAGCAGGTGTGCCTACTGTTGTAACAAATGACATTGTTGCGGCGTTTGCTGCAACATTAAATGTTAATCTGGTGATTGGCTTTAACACAAAAAACAATACGGCGGTATATAAAGCCTATATCAGCGATGTTTTTGTTGTTGATACAAATGATTATGACTTTGCGCTCAACGGCGATTTTGAAAACGGCACGCTTAGCTTTAATGGCGAAGGCAGCATTACAATAACAGACGGAGCCTTTAATTTTGATGTTGGTGACGGTGTGCATACATTTAGAAAAACATCTCAATCAGCTAATACAGTGCTGTTCAGTTGTCCGGTTTCTGAAAAAATCATAATGAATTTTAAAAATACCTTTACTTATGTAATGAGCGGAAGAGGTGTCTTATCTGGAATTGCAGACAGAGGCACACATTTAATTACAGCCGGAAATTTTAATAGCGGCACAATTGTGATAGACGGTGACAGGCATACCATAACAAATGGAATCTTCAATATTAATCAAGTAGTTCAAGATGCCTATGGTACTTACCGTAATTTGCCGCTGACTTTTGTTAAGCAATAACAGAAAGCAGCATTTCAGTGAGTTAACTCACTGATTTTCAGTGGGAGAAACTCACTGGTTTATTGAGCGCACTCAAGTGATAATAAAATCGAAACATTATAAAGTCGGTGAAGTGTCGATTTTTTCAGATTAAAAAAGGGCGTCTTGCAATGAAAAGATTTATTTGGATTTTGCTTATATTGTCTTTGGCATTTGTACTTGTCAGCTGTGGCGGTGGCGGAGGAGGAGGCGGTGCTGTAGCTGCGCCTCCTGCTAGTTCTAGTGGTAGCACTGAAAGTGGAAGTGCAGGTAGCACCACTGTTTCTGTCGGCAGAAGTAACAGCAGTAACAACACTAACGTAGGAACTAATACAACGTATAGGTCTTATTATGGATATATTTCCGCTAATACTAACTTAAATACATTCGATTGGGATTCTAATATTCACTTATTTTCTGTGATAGAAAACACACCGATAAATACGGTTTCCAGAACATGTTCGTATACAGTAGATGAATTAGCAAGCGCTGTATCTTATGAAGACAGTATTTATGAAATGTATATTTGTCCAAAAGCATTAGGAGCTATGAACTTATGTTTTGAAGATAATTATTACGCTTCATTTCATTATGATGTAACTGAAATAACTATAAATACTGAACAATATTATGCCTATTATAGAATTCTCAATAACATTCCTGCCGGTTATTCAAAAACT
The DNA here is from genome assembly GCA_946406925.1 of uncultured Spirochaetales bacterium. GTDB lineage: Bacteria > Spirochaetota > Spirochaetia > Treponematales > Treponemataceae > UBA1240. The sequence continues at coordinate 5,949 of CAMJMF010000024.1, forward strand.
GTAAGTTTTAAATACTATCAGTCTGGCAGTATGAGGGAAACCACCGCCATTGTTTCTATAGGTGAAGGTAGCAGCAATAGCAGTGGAACTAATACAAGATATAGGTCTTATTTTGGATTAATAGACGCAAATATTGAGATTGAGACTTTTGATTGGAATAATAATCTCCATTTATTGACCGTATTAGAGAATACTCCTCTAAATACAGTTCCGAGAACATGTTCATATACTATAGGAGAAGAAATAAGTGCACTTGCAGATGAAGATGGTGTTTGGGATATGTATATTTGTCCTAAAGCGTTAGGACAAATGAATAAATATTTCACAACAGGTCCTTTTAGCAATGCTTATAATGATATAGCTGGAACCTATAATGTAGCTGAGATAAATATAAATGGTGAACAATATTATGCATATTATAGATTTATACCCAGTCTGCCGGTTTGTTATTCATACAGTGTAAGTTTTAAATACTATCAGCCTGGCAGTATGATGGAAACTATCGCCAGAGTTTCTATAGGTGAAGGTAGCAGCAATAGCGGCGGAACTAATACAGCGTATAAGTCTTATTTTGGATTAATAGACTCAAATATTGAGATTGAATCTTTTGATTGGAATAATAACCTTAACTTATTGACTGTATTAGAGAATACTCCTGAAAATACAGTTCCTAGATCATGTTCATATACTGTAGGGGAAAGAATAAGTACACTTGCAATTGAAGATGGTGTTTGGGATATATATATTTGTCCTAAAGTGCTAGGACGAATGAATAAATATTACATAACAGATCCTAATTGCAATTTTTATAGTGATATAGCTGGAGGCTATGATGAAGCTGAGATAAATATAAATGGTGAGCAATATTATGCATATTACAGGTTTATAGCAGGTCTGCCGGTTGGTTATTCATACGGTATAAGTTTTAAATATCAATAATTTTGCGCTTTTTTCAGTGAGTTAACTCACTGATTTTCAGTGGGAGAAACTCACTGGTTTATTAACCGCATTCAGCTGATAATACAATCACAAAGCCATTATGAAGAAAGCAGAATGTTTTCAAAAAAAGCTGATGGTAAAAAAAAGGAGTGTTTTTTATGAAAAAGTTGTTTGGAATTATTGTCTTAGTTTCAATTGCATTGGTTCTTATAAGCTGTAAAGGTGCTGGTGGTGGAAAGTCTGGTGACGGATCAAGCTCTGGTTCTGGTACGGCACCTGCAACTGTTGCCAGTTTTTCCGCAAGTCTCAATGTCAATTATGCAATTGAAGTTAACACAAGTACTAATACTGCATCAGCTAGGGCAACGCTGAATGGAATTGAGCTTGTCAATGATAGTTCTTCATGTTCATTTAGTGGCAATTTTGATAATGGTACGCTTAGTTTTACTGGCGGAAACACCCATACAATAGCAAACGGATCATTCACTTTGAATACTGGTGACGGTAATCATACATTTACAAAAAGCTCTTTAACATCTAATACGGCAACATATAGTTGCACTATTCCAGGAAGTTATGTAGTTGATTTTAAAAATAACAATACTTATGCAATGGCTGGAAGAGGATATCTTACAGGAGAGTCTGACTCAGGTGTTTATTCAATTACATCTGGTGATTTTACTAATGGAACAATTGTGATAGATGGAGATACATATACAATAACAAATGGAAATATTGTTATGACTGAAGAAGTTCAAGATGCTAGTGGCACTACCCGCAATTTAACGGCAACTTTTGTTAAGCAATAGCATAAAGCTAAAAAATGAAATAACCGCCTGTGTGCAGAGCAAAGTTGCTTTGTACAGGCGGATTATTTGTAGTATAATGATTGTGGAATAAAGAAAATGGAATCAACAACAAAGAAATATCTTACAATCAGTCTTGTGGTAATTGTGGCGGGGGTGCTTGATTTTGCTACGGCGTCGCTTTTTCAGAATGTGCTGCATGTGCCGCTGTTTCTGGATATGATTTTTGCAATGGCTGTGCTTTTTCTTTACGGGCCGCTGGCTGCATTAGGCGTTTATGTTGTGAATGTAATTTGCGGCTGCCTTAAGCTGGTTATTCTATATGGAAAGAATGACTATATCTATCTTTTTACGCTTTCGGCACTTACGATTATTCTGGTAACATGGCTTTTTGTGCGCAAAAAGGAAAATCTTGAAAAAGGCGTTAATTTCACCTTTTTGTATATTCTTACAGCGGCAATTTGTGCGGCTCTGGCGTGTTCCATAGTTTCAGGCATTATCAGCTATTTTACATTCACGCTGAATGTAGAAGCCGGGCCTTTTGACAAAATCATATTTGCGTTTTCCGGCGACCAGATGGGCGTGCTTGCTTCTTGCATTATTGGGCGCATTCCAATTACCGTTTTAGACAGATGTATTACAACTTTTGCAGGTTTTGGTATTTCTATTGCTTATACAAATGTACTAAACAGGCGTATAGGGGGGGCAGAGGCTGAATGAAAATCCGGCATATATTGTTGGTAGTTCTGCTTTTCTCCCTCGTCTCATGCTTTCAAAGGCCGCAGCACAAATTTAACGACTCTAAACTTGTGTATGCGGCTTGGGCTGAGTTTCATCAGAACAAAGACGCTGCCAGCTGCCAAAAGTTTTTGACTGCCCTGGAAAACTATAAGCCCGAAAGCTTCAATTCTTACCCGGAATTAAAAAATGCAACCAAAAATCAGATTGAAAACTGCCTGACAACAGGCGCTTCTCTTTTGCAGCAGCTTGAAAAAGGTGAAGTTGCCGAGCAGAATTTGATTGAGTCAGAGATTGAGCAGATAGACCTTAATATGCTGGCATATCTGCGCAACCAGAACTTTGTGCTGGAAGATACGCATAAAAAATTCTATGATTATTATGTGATTGCGTTTCTGGCCATTATTGTAGGCGCGGTTATATTGATTTATCTTAATGCGCGCGAGGTAAAAAAGCGTGATGCTATCATCTATAATTCAGACCAGTTTTTGAAACATTCCATGGAAGTGCAGGAAGCTGAACGGCGGCGCATTTCAATGGAGCTTCATGATACGGTTGCTCAAAGCATGCGTTATGTTTCGCTTTTGGCTGAAGGGCTTGCAGAAAAAGAAACTGCATCAAAAATTATTGCCACCCAAAACGAGAATATCGACACTATCCGCAAGCTGTGCTACAACCTTACGCCGCCTAACATTTTTGAAAGTGACATGGCCGGCGCTTTAGACCTTTTGGGGCAGAAGATTTTTGACACCGACTCAAATGATAAAGACGGCTTTCAGCTGCGCATTGTTGTTGAAGATTCGGTTGATTTTTCGGTTTTTACAGACGAACAGCTCATGAACATATACCGCATTGTTCAGGAAGCTTTTCAGAATATAAAAAAGCATGCCGCCGCAAACGAGGTGACTGTGCTTTTCAAAAAAGAAATTGCGGCTGATACAGCAAAAAAGCGCAGTGTCTTAAAGATAATCATCACCGATGACGGGCAGGGCATGAACTCTGAGCTTGTAAGCCAGATAAACAGCGGTGTTTTTGAGAATACAGAAAACTTTCATTTTGGAGTAAGAAATATTGTTGAGAGAGTGCAGCTGCTTGGCGGAACTGTGAGCTACCGTTCTGAAGAAGACTGCGGCACACAGATTACTATTGTGCTGTAACAAGAGGAAATATGACAAAAAGCTTTTATATAATTGATGATCATGAAATGTTAAGGCTGGGCACTTCCAGCTGGATAACAACAAATTCTGACTGGATAAAATCCGGCGATGCAGGAACTCATGAAGCGGCGCTTGCCGATTTTGAGCAGCTTGCAAAAAGCGGCAAGCTTCCGTCTGTTGTTATCTGCGACATAAACTTTTATGGTGAAAACACCGGAATTGATTTTATAAGAAAGCTGCTTTCGCTTTATCCCGGCATAAAAATCATTGTTTATTCGATGTTCTTTGCGGCGGGCATTGTTCAGAGCGCAATCAAAAATGGTGCCTGCGGTTATGTTTCAAAAAACGCCACTTCACCAGAACTTTTGAACTGCATGGAAAAAGCGTTTGCCGGCGAAGTCTTTATTCAGGAAGAATTAAAAACAGGGCTTATCAAATATAACAACTTTACAGACGCTCTTACCCGCCGCGAAAAAGAGGTTATGGAACTGCTTTTATGCCGCCGCACAAATGACCAGATTGCCAATCAGCTGGGCATTAAAAAGCGGGCTGTAGAAAACTATATTTCTGTTATCTACGAAAAAATCGGCGTAAATGACCGCACAGAACTTGTGGCAAAATACGGCCAGTAACAGTACAATTCTTTTCTACCGGTTGATTAAATCATTATTTTTCTATAAGATAAGTGCAGTCTGTTTTACGGAAATTATTGTGATTACTTCCTAGAAACCCAGGGCTTAACCTGCAATTATTCCGCTTATCAGGCATTTCCGGTTTATACGGAAATTACATTATTTTAAGGGGTTCCATTAATGGCACTTACAAAAGAAAAGACACAGGCACTGATTTCTACATTCGGTGCAAACGAAAAAGACACAGGCAACATCCGTGTTCAGGTAGCAATTTTGACAGAACGCATCAAACAGCTTACAGAACATTGCCAGAATCTTAAAAAAGACAAGAGCGCTTCACGCGGTCTTTTGAAGCTTGTAGGTCAGCGCCGCAATTTGCTGAAATACATGCAGCGCACAGATCTTGAAGGTTATCGTTCACTTATCAAAGAACTCGGTTTGCGCAAGTAGCTGTTGAAAAGCGTTTGCTCCGGTTGCGGGGCAAATGCTTTTTTTTGTCGGATACTGCATTGGAGATGGACAGAATTTTTTAGAAAAAGCTGCTGATATAGTCTGCTTTTTGTAATGAATTCTGTCGCAGTGCAGTAATTTTCTTATAATTAAAGGAAGAATTTACTCATGGTCGAAAGAGTTTCTTACAAACTTGGTGATGCCGATTTGATTCTTGAAACAGGAAGAATCGGTAAACAGGCTAATGGTTGTGTTTTTGCCCAGTGGGGCGGCGCAGCTGTTATTGCAACAATTTGTGCTTCATCTGCTGTTACAGAAGGACAGGATTTTGTTCCTGTTACAGTTGAGTACAACGAAAAATTTTATGCTGCCGGAAAAATCCCCGGCGGTTTTGTTAAACGCGAAGGACGCCCTAAAGACAAAGAAATTTTGGTTTCTCGTCTTATTGACCGCCCTATGCGCCCGCTTTTTGAGCCGTCATTCGGACACGAACTTCAGATTGTACCGACTTGTGTTTCCTGCGACGGCGTTCACACACAGGATATTCTTGCTGTTATTGCAGCATCTGCCGCAACATGTATCTCTGACATTCCGTTCCATGGTCCGGTTGCAGCATGCCGTATCGGCTATATGAACGGCGAATACATTATCAACCCTACATTTGAACAGATTGAAAAGGGCGATCTTGAAATTGTTGTAGCCGGAACAAAAGACGGCTTTACAATGGTTGAAGGCGGCGCAAACGAAGTTTCAGAAGACATTATGCTCGGCGCACTTGAAAAGGCACAGGGCTTTATCACAGATATGTGTCTTCTTCAGGAAGAGCTTGTTAAGAAAGCCGGAAAAGAAAAGCTTCCGCTTAACCCGCTCAACGTGACACTTGAAAATGCAGAAGCTATTGAAGCTGAAGCAACTCCGCTTTTGAAAGAAGCATGTTTCCGCGACGGAAAACAGAACCGCGGTGCAGCTGTTGCAAAAGTTGTTGAACAGATTTCTGCAAAATATGCAGAGCAGATGGAAGATGCTGTTCAGGCTAAGCTTTTCATGAATTTGATGGACGACATTCAGTACAAGCTGCTCCGCAAGTCTATTCTTGAAGAAGGCGTGCGCATTGACGGCCGTAAGACAGACGAAATCCGCCCGATTACATGCGAAATCAACGTTCTGCCTACACCGCACGGAAGTGCGTTGTTTACCCGCGGCGAAACACAGTCTCTTGCAGTTTGTACGCTCGGTACAGCTTTGGATGAGCAGTCTTATGACGATATTGACGGTGATAGAAGCGAACACTTCATCCTGCACTATAACTTCCCGCCATATTCTGTCGGTGAGACCGGCAAGCTGACAACAGGCCGCCGTGAAATCGGTCACGGAAACTTGGCACGCCGCTCTTTGGCTGCAATGGTTCCTACACGCGAGGAATTTCCTTATACAATCCGCGTAGTTTCTGAAATTATGGAATCTAACGGTTCTTCATCTCAGGCTTCAACTTGCGGCGGCACACTTTGTATGCTCGCTGCCGGTGTTCCAATGAAGAAAATGGTAGCCGGTATTGCTATGGGTCTTATCACAGAGCCGGAAGGCGACAACCCTTACGGCAAATACGCAATTCTTTCAGACATTCTTGGTGAAGAAGACCACCTCGGCGATATGGACTTTAAAGTAGCCGGTACAGAAGACGGTATCACAGGCTTCCAGATGGATATCAAGATTGCCGGTGTTACAACTGAAATCATGAAGAAGGCTATGGAACAGGCACGCGCCGGCCGTATGCACATTCTCGGCAAAATGAAGGAATGTATCGATAAGCCGGCTCCGCTCAGCCCGCGTGCTCCGCAGATTCTTTCTATGAAGATTCCGTTCGACAAGATTGGTGCTTTGATCGGCCCGGGCGGAAAGACTATCAAGGCTATTTCTGCTGAATATGCGGTTACAATCAACACAAAAGACGACGGAACTGTAACAATTTACGGCAAGAATGCTGCTGCTACAGAAGGCGCAAAGAAAGCAATCAAAGGCATTGTTGAAGACCCTGAAGTTGGAACAATCTACAACGGTACTGTAAAACGCATTATGGATTTCGGTGCATTTGTTGAGATTCTTCCAGGCAAAGAGGGATTGTGCCATATTTCTAAGTTCAGCCGGCAGAAAATCGCGAAAGTTTCAGATGTTGTTTCAGAAGGTCAGCAGATTCCTGTTAAATTGCTCGAAATCGACAAACAGGGCCGCCTGAATCTTTCTTACATTGACGCTATTGAGGCTGAAAAAAAATAATTATTCATGGCGATTCAAAAACGCACTTTGAATAATGATATAATTCTCATTACAGAACCGATTGCAAGCGCTAAAACCGTAGCAATCGGTTTTTGGTTTCCTGTAGGCTCGCGCTTTGAGTCTGACGGCTGCCGCGGCGTGACGCACTTTGTTGAGCACATGCTTTTTAAGCGCACGTCTAAAATGTCGGCTTTTGATATTGCGTGTACATTTGACAGGGTAGGCGGCTACATCAATGCTTTTACGGAACGCGATTTGATGTGCCTTCACGCGACTGTGCCGGCCGAGCATATAAGACAGGCTGTTTCAGTCATGTGCGAGATGGTGGCTGATTCAGTCTTTAACGAAGACGATATAGAAAAAGAGCGGATTGTCATTGAAAGCGAGATTATAACCTCTCAGGACGACCCCGAAGAAGCCGCATTTGACGAGCTTTATACGGTACTTTTCCCCGAACAGGATATTTCTGAACCGATAGCCGGAACCGTAAGCGATGTTGAACAGCTTACAAGAGACGGCATTTTCAGCTGGTACAAAGAGAATGTGGCTTTTGGCGCGCTGACCGTAAGCATTGCCGGAAACATTGAGCCTGAACTGGTTGTGCCCATGCTTGAAAAGCTTGAGAAAAGAAAACCGCCTAAAGCAATATTGAAAAAGCCTGAATGGAATGCGGCTAAAAAGCTTGTTAAAGCTCCGTTTCACCAGAACCAGATTTTTGTAGCTTTTCCTGTAAAAATGCCATTAACCGAAAAAAAATCGGACTGTCTTACTGTCTTAAATGCTGTAATCGGTGATACAATGTCGAGCAGACTGTTTCAGCATTTAAGAGAGAAAAACGGCTACTGCTATTCGGTTTACAGCTTTGTGACGGCGTTTGCAGACTGCGCCTTTTGGTGCGCATACGCTTCTGTCGCCAAAAAAAATACGGCTGTTGTCTTAACAGAGCTTGAAAATGAACTTAAAAAGCTGTGCTCCGGAGACATTTCAGAAATGGAAATTGTTGCTGCAAAAGAACATATTGTCGGTGAAGAGATAATTTCTTCTGAAGATGCCGAAACGAGGATGAAACGGCTTGCAAGACTTTATTTTTCAAAATTTTCTTTGAATGTTTATACGGAATCTATTGAAAACATCCGCGCGCTTACAAAAGAAGATCTTTCAGCAGAACTTTTAGAACTTCTGGATTTTTCAAAAGAAACGGCTGTTGTTTATGGAGGTTCTTATGGATTCAAGTCTTTCTTCAAAAAATGACGTAATTCGCGTAAAGGTTGAATGTACCGCCGAGCCTGGCGCAAAACTGCCCGTCTATCAGACTGCCGGAAGTGCCGGTGCTGATGTCTGTGCATTTCTTAAAGAAGATTTTATCCTTGAACCTATGGGAAGAGCCGCAATACCGACAGGGCTCTCTTTCGCAATTCCGGCCGGCTACGAAATGCAGGTTAGACCACGCTCAGGACTTGCGCTTAAAAACGGAATAACCTGCCTTAATACGCCCGGCACTATCGACAGTGATTACCGTGGCGAAGTAAAGGTGATTCTAATAAATTTGGGTAAAGAGCCGTTTACTATCAGAAACGGCGAGCGGATTGCTCAGCTTGTTGTAAAGCCTGTTGTTTGCGCAGATTTTGCGCAAGTTTCAGTTTTAGACAAAACAGCAAGGGGCGCAGGCGGTTTCGGTTCAACAGGAAAATGACTTATGAAAAAAAGAATTCTTGTTAAATATTTTGTAAAAGAGCTTTTTGTCTATTACGTAATCGCGTTTCTGTTCTTTTTTATGATTTTTTTTGTGAACCAGATTCTGCTGATGGTTCAGGACGTTCTAAAGCAGCGCGTGCCGCTCGGGCAGGTTATGCTTTTAATGCTCTACTGTCTTCCGTTTGTAATTTCTCAGGCCGCGCCCTATGCAACGCTTGTCGGTTTTTTGATGTGCATTGGCAGAATGGTTACTGACAACGAGATTCTTGTGCTGCGCGCTTTGGGCATTTCTTATAAGGCGCTGCTTGCTTCGGTCTTAGTAATGGGCGCAGTCATTTCGGTTGGCTCATTTTTCGTCAACGATGTGCTTTTTCCGCGCGGCTCTATTGCGTACAACAACCTTTACAGAAAAATGCTCACTTCAAACCCTTCTGTTATTCTTGAGCCGAATTCTGTAAAGCGCACGCAGAACGCAGTGCTTGTTATAGGCGATGTTGTCGGCAACGAAGTTTCTAACCTGCTTATGTTTGACACAGACGCTTCGGGGCACCAGCGCATTATCGCAAGCGAAGAAGCCGTAATTCAGCAGCCTTCAGACTCGCAGGTTCTGATGCAGATTAATATGAGCGACTCGCTGATTTTTATTCCGAGTAATATGGATTATGCAAGTCTGGACTATCTTACAAGCAAATCAACCGTAATGAATATTTTCATCTCGTCGTTCGGTAATATGCAGAACGGCATAAATCCGCAGGAAATGACAAGCTACGACTTGAAAAAATATATTGAAAAGCTTAAAGCCGAAGGAATTGAGTCTGACAGGTACATAAACATCTTCGAAGTTGAATATAACCGTAAATTTGCGCTGCCGTTTTCTTCGCTGTTTTTTGCTTTTCTGGCTTTTCCTCTGGCAATCATTTTCGGCAAGCACAATGGTCAGACGGTGGGCTTTATTGTGGGCATTGTAATCTGTCTGCTTTATTGGACGGTTCAGACTTTGGGGCAGGTTTTCGGTCAGCGGAACGGCTTGAATGCATTTTTTGCGATGTGGCTTTCTGATTTTCTGGTCGGGTTCTTGGGAGTTATTTTCTATATAAAGATGAGGCGTTCATGACTTTTATTTTATACCTATGTAAAAGATTCTGGGGCGTTTTTCTTGGAGCCTTGTTCTTTTTTACCATGGCGCTCTGCCTTGTAGACTTATTCATGAATTTGTGGCGTTATATCGCTCAAAATGTCAGCGCCGGTCCAATCTTTAAGGTTTCGCTGCTTTATGTTCCTAAAGCAATGTCTTTTTCTTTTCCGCTCGCAATTTTGTTCGGCGCAGCTTATATTCTCAGTGACTTATACGCTAAAAACGAATTGACCGCAATTTTTGCTTCTGGCGTTTCGCTGCTCAGATTTTCTATGCCGCTTCTTGTAATTTCTGCAATTCTGGGTGTCGGCATGTTCTTTTTTGATGACCGCATTGTTGTACCCACCTATCACCAGAAGAATGAATTGCAGAACACGCTTTTGGGCACACAGCCTTTAAAAAATGCCAGCAATGCTGTTGTAATCTGCGACGGCGGCAGAACAGTTTACAGGGCGCTGATGTACGATGCGAACATGCAGATTCTTTATGTTGTGTATGTTGTCTCAAGAGATGAGAACAATCATGTGACTTCAATCTTAAGGGCACAGTCGGCTTTATGGCAGGAAGACCACTGGAAAATAAACGACGGCGTTCTGTATGATGTAAAAGACGGCAAAGTTACTTTGAATACGGATTGTTCGTCTTTGTCCTTGACTGAGCCGCCTGAATCCTTTGAGTCTTCGGATATTTCCATTGAAGAAGTAACTGTAGAAGACGCAAAGAAATACATTGACTATAGACGGCGGGCAGGACTGCCTTATGCAGAAGCTCTGTCTGTTTATTATAAGAAATTCTCGTTTCCGTGCATTCTGTTCATAGTCGTTTTTCTTTCAATCGGGCTTTCCGGCAGAACACGGAAAAATGTGCTTCTTGTAAGCCTGCTGCTCTGCATAGGCGCGGCTGTCGCTTATTATGTTCTGCAAATGGTCACAATGCTTTTAGCTAAATTTGAGTACATTCCGCCGCTTGCCGGTGCATGGATGCCTGTTGTATTTTTTGTGATTTGCAGCTGTTTTCTGCTTAGAACAAGCCGCACTTAGCCTGAATTTTTTCAAACTTTTATCGTTTTTTAATGATTCAGCCGGATTATGCTGATAATATTTATACAAAGGATTTGCAATGAGCCAGTTTTTTACGCTTTTACATTCGGACTCAAAAACCTCTGCCAGAACAGGCATTATGCATTTGCCGCATGGTGATGTGCATACACCGGTTTTTATGCCGGTCGGCACAAATGCAACTGTAAAGGCTATGACAAAAGACTGGCTTGAAGAAATCGGCTTTGAGATTATTCTTGCGAACACGTATCATCTTTATTTAAGGCCCGGCGCAGATTTATTAGAAGAAGCAGGCGGACTTCACGGCTTTTCCGGCTGGAAGAGAAACTTTTTGACAGATTCTGGCGGCTTTCAGGTTTTTTCGCTTGCCACTTTTAGAAAAATCACAGAAGAGGGTGTACATTTTCAAAGCCACATCGACGGTTCGCGCCATCTGCTTACGCCGGAAAATGTTGTGCGCTTTCAGACTCAGTTCAACAGCGACATTCAGATGCAGCTTGATGTCTGCACAGGTTTTGACACGCCGAAAGACAAAGCAAAAGAAGCTTTGCGGATAACTTCTGATTGGGCTGTGCGCGCAAAAAAAGAATGGCTTAAAATGCAGGACGAAAAGCAGTACAAGGGCAGCCTTTTTCCGATAGTTCAGGGCAATTTTTACAAAGACTTGCGCACGCAGAGCGCAGAGTTTGTTTCAAACCTTGATACAGACGGCATCGCAATCGGAGGCTTGTCTGTCGGCGAGCCTTATGATGTTTATGCGGAAATGCTCAATTTTACAGCGGGTCTTCTGCCTAAAGACAAGCCGAGATATGTAATGGGAATCGGTACACCGGATTATATTCTTGAAGCGGTGGCAAACGGCATTGATATGTTTGACTGTGTTCTGCCGACAAGAAATGCCAGAAACGGTTCCTATTTTACTCGCAACGGAAATTTGTCGATAAAGAAAGAGCGGTTTATTCATGATTATATGCCTGTAGATCCGGAATGTAATTGCCGCGTGTGCAGGGAATATTCGCGCGCATATTTGAGACATTTGTTCAAAGAGAATGAGATTTTGAGTGCTATGCTTGCTTCTTATCATAATTTGTACTTTTTGCATTCAATGATGAATGAAGTTCGTGCGGCAATTGCAAATGATTCTTTTGAAGAATATCGTGCAAATTTTTTGAAACGCTACAACTCAAAAGAAGGGCTGTAGAAAACTTATTAGACCTATTATCAGGAAGGATTAAAATGACTGTGAAAAAAATTATCTTATCTTTATTTTTCGTCCTTTGTGCATTGTCAGTTTTAGTTGCAGATTCTTCATCTGAAAATTCTGAAAATACAGAAGAAAAAACTCAGTTTGAAGAGCGCCGCGAAAAAATATCGTATGGTCTTGATTCTGAAATTGAGGAATTGATTACAGAAATTGTAAAAGACGAAGACTTTGAATACGGAGATGATCTTTTTGCGTTATTTGATTCTACACGCAATCAGAAGCTTAAAACAAAAATATTTGACTATTTTATTGCGGCAAGAGACTTTCATCTTACAGGTTTTGCTCTTGAAGTTTTGAACGACCCGATGGATCAGAAAAAAGCCATTGTGAACAAGGTCTTTGAATATGTGTCTGTGCTTGAAATAAGAGAAGCCAAAGATTCTGTTATGAGGCTTTTGTTTGAAGAAGACGGAACTTATGTTGAGGCAGCCGCCAAAACAATCGGAAAAATCGGTGCACAGGAAGATACTGAAAAATTAGCCGAGATGCTTGATTCTGCTGTTCCAGAAAATGTCCGCCTGCTTTTAATTTCTGCGCTCGGTGATTTGAATGCTTCAAAATCAGTTGATACAATAATGGCTCTTGCAAAAGATACTTCTGAATCTACTTCAGTCAGAATGGCTGCGGCAGAAGCTTTGGGCGGTATTGACAGCCCTGAAACTACAGATGCCCTTGTTTCAATTTACGAAGACACTGACTCAAATGTCAGGGTTTCTGTTGTAAAAGCACTTGCCAAGAAAAATAATGAGAATTCCAAGAAAATTATAATTACTGCCGTAAAAGACAGTTTCTATAAAGTGCGCCTTGCAGCTCTGCAGGCTATTATAGACCAGAATATTGAAGACGCTTCAAGCGTTGTGCTTTACCGTGCAAAAAATGACGCAGAAAATGTTGTTAAGCACAAGGCGTATGAAACTCTCAGTGCAATTCATTCTGCAGAAGGCATCTGGTATCTTCTGAATGTTATAGAAGACAAAAAGAAGAGCGAGACTGATAGGGCAAAGGCTGCTGCTGTGCTTTTGAAGTATAATTTTGAAACTTCAATTGAGCCTGTAAAATCTGTTGCCAGAGAAACGCTTGATGATAAGCGCCTGATAAAACTTAGATATGCAATCGGCAAAGAACTTGCCAGATACTCAAATCCAGCCATAGAAGACATTTGTGCCGCTTATATGATTAATGATGATGTAGCTACAAAAGGCACAGCTCTTGATATGTTTGAAAAGAACAATTTTGCGTCGCTGCGTCCGCTTGTTGAGGTAATGAGCGTTGACGTAAAAGAAGGCACAAATATGCGCAAGGCAAAAAATGTCCTTGACCGCATAGAAAGAGCAGGCATTCCATTAACAGAAAGTTCAAATAATTAAGGGAACACTTCCCGAAAAGGTGCAGATGGAAAGAATAGGTTTTTTAATTCACTTAATAGATGCAGGCTACAGCAAGGAGCTTCTTGACGGCATTTCTATGTACTGTCAGGAAAAGCAGATGCAGCTGGTTGTTTTTCCGGCTCATACATTGGATTGGCCGTTTGGAAAATACGGTTACCAGGATTCTGTTCTGTTGGAATTTATAAAAAACTACAAGCTGGACGGGCTTATTATAGAAGCCGGAACACAGTGCTCGTTTTGCGGCAAAGAACAGTTTGAAAAAGCTTTTATAAATGTAATGAGACCGCTTCCAATGGTCACTTTCGCTGTAGGCTTTGACGGAATTCCTTTGGTGCAGGGCGATAACGGGCACGGGCTAGAAGCTTTGGTTGAGCATCTGATTTCAGTGCATTCTTGCAAGAAGTTTATGCTGGTAACAGGGCCAAGCGAAAACCCGGATTCAATAATCAGAGAAAATTCTGTAAAAACTGTGTTGAAAAACCATAATATTGAGCTTCAGCCTGATTCAATAATAAGAGGAAATTTTTTCGGGCAGTCGACGGTTTCGCTTCTAAAAGCTTATCTTGACGAGCATAAAAAACTGGATTTTGACGCAATTGTCTGCTTTAACGATATTATGGCCTTATCGATAATCCATTTTCTTAATGCGCAGGGCATACGCGTGCCGGACGATATTATCGTAACAGGTTTTGATGATTCTTTTGTTTCGTCTTTTGATCTGCCGACGCTGACAACCGTAAAGACGTCGCTTGCGCCGCAAGGCTATGCAACCGCAAAAAAAATACATGAACTTATTCAGCACAAAAAAGCTGAGCCTTATGAAGAATATTCAACCGTTGCATTGTACAGACAGTCTTGCGGGTGCATAAAAGAAGACGATTTCTCTTTTAATGCCTATGACGAGCAGATGAGAAAAATCTCATGGGGAAAAGAGTTCAAGCGTCTTAGAGAGCGCCGCGGTCTTTTTCTGGAAGGTGATTTTGCCCGGATTAGGGATATTGTAAGTGTACTGCTCACTGTAAAAGATTATTCTGAGTTTATGAATGCCATTAAAATGGCTTTTACTGCATTGGAAATAAACAAAGCTGCTGTTGTATTGTACGAAAAGAAAACAGAGCATTTAAAAAATGCTGAATTTGCTGTTCCAGAAAAAGCAAAGCTCATTTATGCCTTTGATGCAGATACAGATTTCAAAATAACAGAAGCTGTGCCTTTCAATACAAAAGAGGGCTTTCTGCCGTTTAATAATTTTGATAATGCTGTGTCGGCTTTTATGCTTAAGCCGCTGTTTTTCTGTGAAAATCAGCTCGGCTATATCTATTTTAATACAGGCAGTTTCTCTGGTTCTGTTTATGATCTGCTCTGCATGCAGATAAGCAATGCTGTTGTTTCCTTAAAACTGAATTAGCACAAATATTTAAGAACTTATAAAAAAAGCCGGTGATAAAGTTTCAGCTTCATTCGTGCCGAGGGTTTGATACCCCGACGCCGCTAGAAGCTTCGCTGCGAG
>CAMJMF010000025.1 GCA_946406925.1 uncultured Spirochaetales bacterium
CCGTCTACTGCCATTGATTATGCTCATCTTGCATGTGAAAATATCCGCGGAGATTTAAGCAAGCATATCTCGGTTTTTGACTCAACTGTATTAAAAAATTTTGAGGACCGTCAGCATGTTCTTGAATTTTTTGATCAGGCTCTGCGCGAACACTGGATTAAAGTCTTTTATCAGCCGATTATCCGCTCTATTTCTGGCGAAATCTGTAATTTTGAGGCACTTGCCCGCTGGCAGGACCCGCAAAGAGGCATGCTGTCACCTGGAATTTTTGTGCCGGTCATTGAAGATTACAAGCTTAGTGCGCGCATGGACTTGTACATGGTGGACGCAGTCTGCCGCGAAGCTGAGGACAGAATCAAAAAAGGCATTCAGCAGGTGCCTGTAAGCGTGAACTTCTCACGCAATGACTTTGACATGTGCGACGTAGTTTCAGAAGTAACCAAAATTGCGGACAAATACAATTATCCGCATGACATGCTCGTAATTGAAGTTACCGAAAGCGCAATTTCTAATAATGAAGTATATTTCCAGCAGCAGATTGACCGCTTTCATAAAGCAGGCTTCAAAGTCTGGATGGACGATTTCGGCGACGGCTATGCTTCGCTGAATGTGCTTCAGAAACACAATTTTGACCTGATAAAACTCGACATGGGCTTTATGCGCAACTTTGACCCGAGCGGAAGAAACGGTCAGATTATAATCGACATTATCCGCATGGCACAGCACCTTGGAATTCACACGCTGACAGAAGGCATAGAAACCAAAGAGCAGCTGGAATTCCTTCAGGAAATAGGCTGCGAGAAGATTCAGGGCTTTTATTACGGCAGACCGCTGGCTACAAACGATTTTCTGCTTGAACAGCGCACAGGCAAACTGCTCAAAATTGAATCACGCGAAAACAGAGACTTCTTTGAAGCCAGATGGGGCTTCTGGTTTACAAAAGATATGTTCAACGAAGTGCCGGGCTCTATTCTCGTTTATAAAGCCGTCGACAACGAGGACATTCTTTATGTTTCAAGGGAAATACTTGAACTTTTTGAGTGTGACTCAATCAGCGAATTTCTTGAATATACAAAACACAGCTTTAAGGGAATTGTACACCCAGAAGATTTTGCAAAAACCGAAGTTGCAATCTGGAATCAGATTAACTCAAACTCAAAAGGCCGCGATTATGTTAAGTACCGCATAATCACAAAGCAGGGCAATATCAAGACTGTAGAAGACTTTGGTCATCTTGTGCACCACAAAGTTCACGGCGACATCTTCTTTGTGTTCATGTACGACGAAAAAGACCGCCAGCCTGCAGGCTAAAGCTTAACGGCTCCAGTCTCCAGCCCGAAGCTTGCTTCGCCTCAAGCCCGCCCGCAATGACAGGCTTGGCAGGCAGCTTTTACACTATCTCGTCGGTGGTTCTGTTTTCTCTGATTCTGCGGATTTCTTTAAGCACATGCTTTATGTCAATCGGCTTTGAAATGTGGCTGTTCATGCCAGCGTCAAGACATTCGGCAATATTTTCAGAGAATGCGTCTGCCGTCATTGCAATAATCGGAATTCCTGCGGCATAAGGGTTCGGCAGTTTGCGTATCTCGCGTGTGGCTTCAAGACCGTTCATTACAGGCATCTGAATATCCATAAAGATAATCTCGTACTTGCCCGGCTCCATATCGCGCACTTTCTCAATTGCTTCTTTTCCGTTTATAGCACGTTCCGTCTTTATGCCGTACATATCGAGCAGGGTTGAAACAACTTCCCAGTTTACGTCCATGTCTTCCGCAACAAGAATGCTCATGCCCTCAAGATCAGCATTGTTTTCTTCGCTTGTGTCTGTGTTCTTTTCAAGCCCAAGCACTTCTGTAATTTTTTTGTACAGTGACGAACGGAAAAGCGGCTTGCTTATAAAGCCGTTTACGCCTGCTTCTCTTGCGGAATCCTCAATCTGCGTCCAGTCATAAGCTGAAACCAACAGAATCGGAATATCTTTTCCGGCAGTCTCACGGATTTTTTTGGTAAGCTCAACGCCGCTCAAGCCCGGCATTTTCCAGTCAAGAATAATGACGTTATAAGATTTGTTCTTCTCTTTGTGCGCAAGAATCTTTGAAATTGCAGCTTCGCCGGATTCGGCAATGTCTGCATTTGCACCGAGCGCGCCCAATGTTTCAAGCGCAGTCTCAAGCAGAATCTCGTCATCGTCTACAACAAGAACTTCAACCTGCGGCAGGCTCATTTCTTCAATTTTAATGTCTGAAATCGGAATGTCGAGCGTTACAGTAAAGGCTGTACCTTTGCCGGGCTCGCTCTCACATTCGATTGTGCCGCCCATGAGGTCTACCATTTTTCGTGTTATTGCAAGACCAAGGCCTGTGCCCTGAATTGTGTTAATGCGGCTGTCAGTCTCACGCGCAAAAGGCTGGTACATTTTCTGCATGAATTCTTTTGTCATGCCCATGCCGGTATCCTGCACTCTGTATTCAAGCTTGATGCAGCCTTCTTTCTCGCTGGCATATTCGGTCATGTCAACGTAAATGCTCTTGCTGTCGGGCGTGTACTTAAGCGCGTTTGACAGAATGTTTATAAAAATCTGGTTAATTCTAAGCTGATCGGCATAAAGATATTCGTGCTTTATGTTCTTGCTTCTAAAGCGGAAATCTATGTTTTTCTGGCGCACCATCGGCTGCGAGATATTCACAAGGTTTTCGGCAGAATCTACAATAGAAAAAGCTACAGGCGACAGATTCAGGCGTCCGCTTTCAACTTTAGAAATATCCAGAATGTCGTTAATAAGCGTTAAAAGATGGTTGCTTGCAAGCCTGATTTTCTTAAGGTTATCAGAAACAGAATTCGGATCATGCACATTTTTTTCGGCAATTGTTGTAAGTCCGATAATTGCGTTCATCGGGGTGCGGATATCGTGCGACATTGTAGAAAGAAAGTCTGTCTTTGCCTGGTTTGCGGCATCTGCCTTTGTGGCGGCATCAACAAGCTGTTTGTTGAAAACTGTAAACACAGCAAGGTCTATAAACAGCAGCATTATAAGCCCGACGGCAATAACACTGATTAAAAGCCAGTCAATCTGATTATGCTCAATTTCTGCCATTGGAATATAAGAGAGCAGAGTCCAGTTATAAGTTGAATTTACCGGAACATGAACAATAAGGCTGTCTACGCCGTCAGGGTTCTGTATTTTAAAAGAACCTAATTTATGAATAGAATTTAAAAGGTCTTTTTCATTCTTAAAGTTGGTGTCGTTACAAGAGTTGTAAAACTCAATGAATGTGGAATTCTTAAAAGATTTTCCTTTGATGATGTAGTTTCCATGCGAGTCAATCATTGTAATCTGTGCGCCGCTGAATTTATCAGTTGGAAAAACCCACCTGTCTGCAAGCAGATCCACAGGAATTACGCGCATAAGGATTGCACGCTCTTTGGTGCCGTTCTCACCTCTTAGTTCAAGCAGGTTACAGAAAGCAATAGATTTTATATCCGTCATAGGATTTGTATAAGAGCGTGTTACGCGCACCTGAACATCTGTACTCAGAAGCTCATCTATAGAAGAAAAAATGTCTATGTCCTGGTATGAAACGTTGAAATCGTCTGTAGTGCCCTTGCGCGGTTTGTTGGCATAGCCTGTAAAAGAACCGTCCAGCCTGATTACATGAGCCGAAATGTTTTCAATTCTCTGTGCAACTTTCAGAAAAGACATTGTCTGCTCAAGCGTCATGTTCCGCATGTTTATAGAAGCTGCCCAAGAATCGCAGAGACGCTGCTCACCTTCAAGGTAGTTCATGGTTACCTGTTCCATTCCGATTGTCATGGAAGTAAAGTTGTCCATATTGTTCTGAACATTTTTGCGGTAGCCCTGGCGGACATAAAGCCCGACAAACAGAAGCATAGAAATAACAATTATAAAATTTGAAATAAGAACCGGAAGTTTTTTCATTCAGTTTTTCCTCACATTTTTAATTCCAGCTGTTTATTCTGATGCTAAATCTACAAGCTTTTTGTGCATTTCTTTAATCTGATTGTACAAAGGCGTGTAATCTGTTTTTGTGCGGCTGCGCAGAAGCTCTGTCATTTCAGAAAGCACTTTATAAAGCGGCTCAAGCGCAAGATTTCCGATTACGCCTTTGAGTGCGTGGCATATTTCAAAAGCCTCGTCAAGATTGTCTTCTTCCAGAGCAGTGCCGAGCTTTTCGTACCGCTCGTCAGAAATGCCCATCTTTACAAGCTTAAGGTAAAAATCCTCTTTATTCAGACAGCGTGCAAGAGCTGTGTCCACATCGGCACCAAATTCACGTAAAGCATCTACAGATAACATATTAACCTCTAGTTTATTATATGCCATGTTTGCAAAAAATGCACTTTTTTTAGCGGCAATTCTGAATGAGCGCAGCCCAAAATAACAGGTTAAGATATATCACCGATACAAATAAAAAAAGTCTTATGCTAACATCAATCTATAAGTAAAAAGTTTTTGAAATTTTAAATAAAACCACCTTATAGGAGATTTTGATGCTAGAGAAAAAACTTCTTATCCCAGAAACTTTTTCTGCTGACCCTTCAGTTCATGTTTTTAACGGAAAACTATACATTTATCCGTCGCACGACCGCGATGTAGAACTTGAATCAAATGATAACGGCGACCAGTACATGATGGAAGACTATCATGTTTATGAGATGAAAGACGTTGAGACAATGCCGAAAGACTGCGGCATGATTTTTCATCTTAAAGATGTGCCTTGGGCAAAAGAACAGCTTTGGGCACCTGACTGCGCTGAAAAAGACGGAAAATATTACTTTTACTTTCCGGCACGCGACAAACAGGGCTTTTTCCGTATAGGTGTTGCTGTAAGCGACAACCCTTCTGGCCCGTTCAAAGTAGAGCCGGAGCCAATCAAAGGCAGCTACAGCATTGACCCATGCTGTTTTGCTGATGACGACGGAAGCTACTACCTTACATTCGGCGGAATCTGGGGCGGCCAGCTTGATAAATACCGCGACAATGTCTACAACGAAGCACACAAAGAGCCAACTGGTTCAATTCCGGCTCTCGGCGGACGCATTGCAAAATTAAAGCCGAACATGAAAGAGTTTGCAGAAACTCCAAGAGAAGTTGTAATTCTTGACAAGAGCGGCAAACCGATTGAAGGCGCTGACCATGACCGCCGCTATTTTGAAGCACCATGCCAGTTCAAGAGAAACGGCAAATATTACTTTACATATTCAACCGGCGATACACACAACATCTGCTGGGCAACAAGCGACAACGTTTACGGTCCTTATACTTACGGCGGAATTCTGTTAAAGCCGGTTATCGGCTGGACAAACCACCACTACTGCGTAGAGTTCCAGGGCAAATGGTATTTGTTCTACCACGACTGCGAGCGCTCAAAGGGTGTAAACCACCACAGAGACGTTAAGTTCTGTTCTCTGCACTTCAACGATGACGGTTCAATTCAGACCGTAACACCGTAAGGAGCTTTCGGGTTGCACCCGAAAGTGACACTGCACACAAAAAAAGCTGTCCGTCGCAGGGCAGCTTTTTTTATGCTTTTTACAGCTTTTCTATGTAATTTCCAGGATAAACAAGCTCTTTGTAGCCGGCTTTTTTTGCAGCAGCTCTTGCCCTGTCATAAGCGCAGTCAAGCGCGTCCGGCGAATGGGCATCAGAGTTTATGCAGACCGGCACTTTATGTTCGTGCAAGAGTTCAAGAAAAGCCGCAGACGGATAAACATCGTCCATAGCTTTTCTAAAAATTGCGCCTGTGTTTATTTCAGCAATAACACCGGCTTTTGCGGCGGCTTTTGCCGTTTCAACAAGCTGCTCTTTATACCAGCTTTCTGATTCATCAAAAAACTTAAGCACGCCGTTCCGCTTTCTTATTAAATCAGGGTGTCCCCAAATGTCAAAGTCGCCGCCGGCAAGCATTTCTCTTTCAGCCTGAAAATAATCGCAGACGGCTGTTTTTCCGTCAATTTTTCCAGTCTTTGGATTTGTATAAAGCTTTATAAGATTTTGCTCCACGTTTTCAGCGGTATGGTCAACTGTATAAAAGCCGTCCGGCTTATTGATAAAATGCACCGAACCAATTAGAAAATCAGGCTTGAATTCTTCATAAGCCTTTTTGCAGGGCATGGCAAGCCCGATTTTTTCAGCCTTAAAATAATCAGCCTCAAAACCAAGCAGAATCTTTATCTTTGAAGAATACTTCTCTTTAAGGCGGTTTATCTCATTCACATAAAACGGAAAATCAGCTTTGTGCATAGACCAGATTTCGTCAAATGCGCTGTAAAACATCGGGTCAAGCGGGTGCAGGCTGTGGGCAGAAAAACCTAAGACATCAAAGCCCTTCTCTATTGCGGCAAGCACCATTTCTTCGGCTGTGTTTTTTCCGTCACAAAATTTTGTGTGAGTATGCAAATTTATCATATTGAAACTCCGTATAAATGCGGCTTGGGTAAAATCACCTTAAAAATGAATGTCTTCGTTGAACAGCGGCGTGCTGAAATAACGTTCAGCTGTATCCGGCAGAACAGTCACAACAGTTTTACCCCTGCCTAGTTTCCGCGCCAATTCCAGTGCGGCGGCAACATTTGTTCCGCTTGAAATACCGCACATAATGCCCTCTTTTCTTGCCAAATCGCGGGACGTGCGGATTGCCTCGGCGTCAGTAACGATATAGATATCGTCATAGATTTCCTGATTCAGATTTTCTGGGATCAGGCCGTCTCCGATTCCCATTTGTAGGTGAGTACCGACAGTGCCGCCGGCCAGAATCGCCGCATTCTCCGGTTCAACAGCCCAGATTGTAATTTCGGGGTTCTTTGCTTTTAATGTCTCACCGATTCCGGTAATTGTACCGCCGGTACCTATGCCCGAGCAGAAACCGTCAATCGGTCCGTTTACATCTTCAAGAATTTCCATTGCAGTTGTGGAACGGTGAACGGCGGGATTTGCCGGATTTTCAAACTGCTGAGGAATAAACACATGCGGGTCTTCATGCTGCATACAGAAAGCTGTGTTAATACATTCCGCAATACATGCACCAATGTCGCCGGCATCGTGAATGAGTATTACTTCCGCGCCGTAATGCTTTACAAGCTTTCTCCGCTCTTCGCTTACAGAATCCGGCATAATGATTATAGTGCGGTAACCGCGAACAGCGCCAATAAGCGCAAGCCCGATTCCCTGATTGCCGCTTGTTGGTTCTACGATAACCGTATCTTTATTGATTAAGCCTTTCTGCTCGGCATCCAAAATCATGTTATAGGCTGTGCGCGTCTTTATAGAGCCGCCGACATTCAAGCCTTCAAATTTAACAAGAACCCGGGCCGCGTTTTCTTCTTTCATACGCTGAAGCTCAATTAAAGGCGTATGCCCCATTGCGTCTAAAACTGTCTTGTAAATCATTTTTTGTACTTTTCTGCTGCCTTAATAATACTGAAATAAGAATCGTTCGGCGAAAAACTTGTATCTAAAATAGGGCTTCTCATCACATCACTATAAAATCTTTCAGCACTTTGAGTAACGCATTTGAAACTTACTTCTGAAATTATACTGCGGTTATCTAAAACCTGCGTCATAAAATCGTAATAAGAATCCGCCACGTTTTTTCCTTCTACAGGCGCTATATCAAGCTGAGCAATCTGCACCGAAAGGCCTGCCTTACCGAAAGCCTTTACCGCTGCAAAATATTCCTTGCGGCCCGGCCAGTCCGCCGTCAGGTGCGAAATCATAGAAATTTCGTCTATGCGGCTGCCGTTTTTCTTAATCTGACCGGCAAGTTTTATTGCTGCATCTCTTTTTTTGGCAAGATGAAGATTGGAATCACTGTAAACAATCTTCTCCTCCGGTTTAGCTCTTTCGCTTACAACCTTATATGCACGGAGCACATAGCTTTCGTCTTTGTAAATCTCGCCCCAATAAGACTTTTCCCTCAACTTGCCGTTGTCATTGTAAATTTCAGAAGCGACATGCCATGCACCCACAACCTGAATTGCGCGGGCGTTTGTTTTTTCCCATTTGCGGACGCTGTCTATAAAAGAGTTGACGTACCACTCTACACGTGCGTTCATCGTAGCTTTATCCGCAAAATTTTTTGCAAGATCAAAATCCTCATAGAAAAACCATGCAGGCAGATGTTCATGCCAGATAATCGGATGCAGACGCAGAAGAACGTGCATTTCTTTAGCTTTGTTCAATGCGCTTATAATCGGTGCATCGTCTATTTGAAACGGCATATTGTAAGTAAGACCGTCACTGGCTGTAAATGGAACTGTTCTTTTCGGGCGCACGTTAAGAATTTTATCAGCACGAAGCTCCGTACGGGAAGTGACATCCGCAAAATTCACTTGAACTATATACGCATTTTCAATCTGCTTTACCTCTGCACTGTCTAAACTTACTCCGATTGAAACTCCTAAATCTTTGTACGAGTCATTCAGAGAAGTTTTATTTGCAGAATCGTCTTTGTTTTTTGCCGCGCTTAAACTAAATGGAATACAAACGAACAAAAATACAGCCAAAAACTGTCTAACTATGCTTTTCATAGCTACACTATAGCGTTAATAGAAGTCTTTGAAAAGCACTGCAAGAGCTGCGGAATGTATCCGTCGAAATTCCTTGAAGCCGCAAACGAAACCGAAAGTGTCAAGAACTATGATAAAATCAATTTTTGATTTATAATTGTTTTCAGTTTCATATACTGATTTGTGGAGATTGATAATGGGCAAAAAGAAAGTGGAGCATATCGTTTTTGATGGAGTGCGAAAAATCAAAAAGAAAATCAATATCAGCGAATACAACAAAAAGACTCATCTTGAAAAAAACAAGCGATTTGAGATAAAAAATAGCAAAGCAACAATTTTGCAGCACACAGATCTGGATTAAGCTGATTTTTACAAGGGGCTATGTTTATGAAGAAATTTCTTTCTATAATGCTTTTGATTCTTATGGCTGCATCTGTTTTTGCCGCAGACCAAATTATTAACGATGCAGAGCCTTCTTTATTTGACTATGTTATCTGGCGCGGCGACCTGACTTTCGACCAGATTCCTTTTAACGAACTTGACAGCGCAATTCTTGCCATGTTTTCGTACCTCAACTTTGATGACCTGGACATAAGCCAGCCTGGCAAGTCTCTTACACTGCATGAAGCCGCAAATAGATTTTTCGGCGCAGAAGCACGTTACGATCTGCCCGATAATTCAATAGTTATATGGCAGCATTGCCTTTACATGCTTGAACTTGCGGCAAAGACCGAACGTTTCGGTTCAATTGAAATGCACGACTACTCAAATTACATAGATACAAAGACACAGACCCAGTTTGGTGCGGTCACCTATTCGCTTGGCAAAAACAGGCATTATATTGCTTTCAGAGGAACAGACAACACAATTGTAGGCTGGAAAGAAGACTTAAACCTTGCAGTCAAGCAGGAAGTTCCTGCTCAGAAAAAAGCAGCTGCTTACGTGGCATCAATCGCCGCAAAATGCAGCGGCAAGCTTATAATAGGCGGCCACTCAAAAGGCGGAAATCTCGCGCTTTATTCTGCAATAAAAGCTGACAAAGCAACGCGTGACAGAATTGAAAGTATCTGGAACTTTGACGGACCCGGCTTCTTGAACAGTGATATTACAAAATCAATGCACACAATTTTCGGCAGCCGCGTCCACACTTTTGTGCCTGAAACTTCTGTTGTAGGTATGATGCTCAACCGCTCAGAAAACTATATACCGATAGCTAACCTTGACAAAAAGAGCAACTTCTTTGACCAGCACAATCTTTTTTCATGGAAGATTGAGGCATGCAGATTCGTTCCTGTCGGCCAGGTTTCTTCTACAAGCAATGTCGTACATGCAACAACACAGAGTCTTCTTCAGAATTTTACGGTTGACCAGACTACACAGTTCATAAACATCATTTTTGACGCAGCAGACAAGGCAGGACTCCGCACAGTCAACGACCTTTCAAGCCAGCCATTGAAATTCGCGTCTTCACTTGCAAACTGCTACTCTTCTTCAGACAAAGAAACACAGAAACTCTGCAAATTCATAGTTTCTTCTATGCTTTCAAGCGCCAGCGCCGCCAACAAAAGCCAGAAACAGAAGAAGTAAAGGCAGAAACCTGCGTATAAGCAAAATATTCAGACTCTCTATAAAGCTATAAGATCATTCATAGCAGAATAATTATCTACAAAAAAAATAAAACAATCCTATTGACAAATAATATTATAGTGAATATAGTATAGTTAATGAAACAATATTGTTAATACACGTTTATTAGATTATACATAAGGAGGCACTGATGAGTTTTAACACGGGCACAACAATGTTAGATGCGGTTGTGCTTTCTGTTGTTGCACAAGAGCAGCAGGGAACATATGGCTACAAAATAACACAAGATGTCCGAAACATAATGGAAATTTCTGAAAGTACATTATATCCAGTGCTGCGTCGGCTTCAAAAAGACGGAAACTTGGAGACCTACGACCAGGAATGTACAGGAAGAAACAGACGTTATTACAAGATAACACCAAACGGAATGATTAAGTTGGATTCATTCAGAAAAGAATGGATTGAGTACCGTAACAAGATTGACCTTATTATGCTTGGTCAGTCGTCTGACAAACAATAGCGTCTAAGCAGACGTAAAAGGCTTTTTGGAGAAACTATGACAAGAAATGAATATCTTTCAAGACTGCGCTCATGCATTCAGGCTCTGCCGCTTGATGAGCAGACTGAAGCACTTGAGTTTTATCAGGATTATTTTGCTGATGCAGACAACGATGAATCTGTAATGGCAGAGCTTGGCTCGCCGGAAGAGCTTGCCGAAACAATTAAGGCAAAATTCGCATGTGTTCCGGCACAGTCAAAAGCTTACAGCAGCCAGGACAGATCTGACTTTAACAGACGTACTTCTTCAAGCGGACGCTCTTTTGTGTTTGAGACAAAAGATATCCGCGCATTGGATTTGTCTATCGGCGCAGCAGAAGTTGTTATAATTACCGGCGACCATTATTCTGTTGAAACAAGAGGAATGGACGCAAACGACATGCGCTGTGAGGTAACTCCTTATGGAACACTTGCCATCGACAACCAGCGGAAAATTCCTTGCGCGCATTTTTTACGGCACGGCGACAGCAAGAACTGGCACCCGCGCATTCTTATTACGCTGCCAAGAGATGCAAAGCTTGATTCTGCCAAAATCAGAGTTGGAGCAGGTTCGCTTGTAACAAAAGATGTTTCTATTAAAACATCACGAATCAGCCTTGACGTAGGTGCCGGCCGCATAATCTTTAACGGAATCAACGGCGGACTTTGCGACATTCACTGTGCAATGGGCAGCATTGAAGCTTCAGGCACTTTTACAGGCCCTTCAAAAATTGACTGCGCAATGGGCAGCGTAAAACTGGTTGTAAACGGCAACTCAAATGATTATTCTTATGATGCGCAGGTTGGGCTTGGCGACGTGCGCTTTGACAAAGACAAGAAAAGCGGCATAGGTTCAGGCTGCACAAACAGAAAAGAGAACCATTTTTCAATTAACTGCGGAATGGGCGCAGTAAACGTAATCTTTCAATAAGGCATAGGAGACTAAAATGACAAAGAGATTATACAAATCACAGAACAGACTGATTGCCGGTGTCTGCGCCGGTATCGCCGAATACTTTAACCTTGATCCGACAATCGTGCGGCTTATATTCATCATTCTGCTTTTTTGTTCAGTCGGCTTCATCATTCCGGCATACATCATCGGAATGATTATTATCCCGGACAGACCGTTTTCTTCAAACGATCAGTACCGCTATGAAGAAGACATGAAAAGCGCAAATGACTACGACCGTTCTGACGACGATTTTGACAAATACTTTAAGAAAGACGGCGGCGAAGGAAAATAACAGATAAGCCGGGCAGCTGTCCGGTTTTAACAAGGAGGGTTCCATGTTTTTATTGTCTTTGCTTATTATTCCATTTGTTTTTTTTGCACTGGCTTTATCTTTAAGAATAATTCTGGCAGTTTTCGGAGTTATTCTGCCGGTAGCAGTTTTTAGCTTTGGGCTGATTTTCAAAATTATGGGCGGAATCTTTATGGTTCTGGGAATTATTTTCCTTTTCTGCCTTGTAGTATAAAAGAAAAAAGCCATATTCAGACTAACCTGGATATGGCTTTTTTTTGCGAACTAACCAGCCGCCGGATCAGCCTTAAATCAGCACGGCTGATATTCTTTTAGAATCTGTTCAATCTGCTCAAACTCAATGTCTTCTACAGCTTTTGAAAGTTCCGGCATTTTTTGATTTAACTCCTCAGGCAGCTTGATTTTTTTTAAGAGCGCAAACTGCTCTTCTAATGCTGCTAAATCAAAGCTTGAGCAGGCTGATAAAATTGCATTTATTATAGAAGAAATTTCATCTTTTCCGGCTTCCAGCTTTTCAGCTTCTTCAATTTCACCGTAATTTTTTACAGGAAAAAGTAAATCATAAAAGCTGCGGTAATCTTCAAGCATGGTTTCAGTTTTTGCAGTCATTTCTGCAACAAACTGCGGTTCCGGCGCTGCCATGTCCAGCATTTTATTGCCAAAGTCTTCAAGTTCGGCTGCAAGTGCAGAAAGTTTTTCTGCACCCACAATTCTTGACGCACTTTTGAGCGCATGAACTTGAATTGTATAATCTTTGTAGTTTCTGTCTTGAAAATAGCTTTGAATCACATCAGCTTTTTCTTGAATTGAAGAAGCAAAAGTCTTTGCAGCCTTAAGCCAGGTTGAAAAACCACCGGCAGCTTCAACAGCTTTTTGAACATCAAGCCTGTCTTTGGGCAATGCAGGAAAATCTTGTGGAACGGCGTACTCAGAAGCTTCATCTGTAGCGCCGGCATTTTCTGCCCCGCTCTGCCCTGCCTGAACAATTTTAAGAAGCTCTTTTTTAAGATGGTGCGAAAGGCACTCGGCAAAATCTTTTCCCTGAACAGGCTTTGAAATAAAACCGTCAAAGCCTTTGCTCAAAAACATTTCGCGCGCGCCGTTTACAGCGTTTGCACTCAAAGCAATCACAATATTTTTTTCAGCGGCAGGTGCATTATTTTCTATGGCACGTATTTTTTCGAGCGTCTCAACACCGTCCATTCCCGGCATCTGGTGATCCATAAAAATAATGTCGAACTTCTGAGTTTTTAATAAATCTAAGGCCTGGTAACCGCTCATAGCTTTTGTGCAGTTTATGCCGAATTTCTTTAAAAGCCCGTCAGCAACCTGCAAGTTCACTTCGTTATCGTCTACCACAAGGATTTTTGCGTCAGGCGCTTTGAACGGAAGTGCAGCCTGCTTTTCTGAAAACAAAACCGCGTATTCCGGGCTGTTTATCAAAGAAAGGCTTATCTGCCGTAATTCGGGCTTATCTTTGCAGACAGCAGCCGCATCAAACAAGGGCTTGTAGCACTCGCCGCAAGTTTTTGACGCAACTTTTTTTTGCGGAAGATTCACATAAAATGTAGAGCCTTTTCCGTATTCAGACTCAACACCGATTGAGCCTTTCATGAGCGTAACAAGGTTTTTGCTGATTGAAAGCCCAAGACCTGTGCCACCTTTCGAGCGGTTCATCTGCATGTCTACCTGCTGAAAAGCGCGGAACAATTTTCCGATGTCTTCTTTTTTGATGCCGATACCCGAATCAATTACGCTGAAACGCAGACCGTCTTTTTCCTGATATTTGCGCAAATCTTCAACACGAAGCTTCACGTAGCCTTTTTCTGTGAATTTGGAAGAATTTCCAGCAAGGTTTATAAGAATCTGGCGCAGGCGCATGTCGTCGCCGTTGTAAATATGCGCAAGAGCCGGGTCAATTTCAAGCATAAGCTCAACAGGCTTGCCATTCAGCCGGACTTCGACAACATTCATGATGTCGTCCATCAGCTTTACAAGATCATAATCTGCCGGAACAATTTCCATTTTTCCAGATTCAATCTTAGAAAAATCAAGAATATCATTTATAATGCCGACCAGATTTATTCCTGCTGAGCGAATCTGCCGCAGTATGTTTTTTTCACTGTCTTTAAGGTCAAAATCAAGGGCAAGTTCACTCATGCCGACAATTGCATTCATCGGCGTTCTTATTTCATGGCTCATGTTTGCAAGAAACAGCGACTTCATTCTTTCGCGCTCAAGTGTTTCATACAAATAATGTTCCTTGATGAAAGCCGTTGCTGTAGACATAAGCATGAACACGATGATATACGCCCAATAAGGATCATACGTGCCCGCCATGCTGAAAAGCTTGATGAACACAAACGAAGCGGCAAAGCACACTACATCAACAAGAATTGTAACCATGCTGTTGATGTACAATATTGCAGAAGTAAACACGATTATTATGAACGCAAAGGTAAAATCTGCAACACCGAATGTGCGCGCCGTTACAAGCACAGCTATGAAGGCAGCAAACGTAAGCAAAAGCCCGTAAGATTGAACTGTCTGATAATAAAAGACGTTCCATTGGTTGTCTTTAAGCTTTTTGCGCGCAATCAACGAAAGCACGAATACCGCAATCGAAGAAGCTATAAAAAATGCGTCAAGAAGCACAAAAATGAAATACGCGTTTACGGAAAAGCTGCCTATTCTAAGAAGCTTTTCTGTATATTCCGGCAAAAAAAGCTTCCGTAAATCGCGCACAAATTCTGTTGTGAGATAAATTGCCAAAGAAGGGGCAATCACCAGAAGCCTTCTGATGTTTGCCTGATTCTCTATGCGTCTGTCAGAAACGTTCATATTGAAGAACCCGCACTGCTAAGCGAAATTCGTAAGGTTTATTTGCCAAAAAGGGCATTTACCTTATTCAAAAAGTCAATTCTGTCAGTGTTCTTAAGAATATAGCCTTGGGGTTTCATGTTTAGAGCTTCTTTAACCTTTTCGGTATCGCTGACGCCGGTCAAGAACATAACCGGAATATCTGCGTAGGCAGGCTCGTTGCGTATCATTTCAAGCGTCTGCACACCGTTGCACACAGGCATTTCATAGTCAAGCAGAATCAAATCCGGCTTGGTCTTGCCAAGAAACGCAATGCAGGCCGCGCCGCTTTTTGCAACTGCAACCTGATAAAAGTTCTGAAGCCAGCTTGACATTGTACGGAGACACACAGGATCATCATCTACAAGCAATATTGTATGCTTCCGGTTTGAATTTGCATTGAGCGAAGCATTCAGCTCTTCGTGCTGGCTGAGCATGTCCTCAAAATATTTCTGGAATTCCTTTACAGGCTTTGGCAAATCGATGCAGTAGATATTATCTTTTTCAAGCAAATCTTCAAATTTTTCATAGTCATAATGAGAACCCAAAAGGCAGATATGTACATTTTTCAGGTTCATTACAATTCTTCTTAGCTCTACAATAGCTGAAGCCGAGATGCCTGCCACAAATGCAACAACTAATGGAATTCCTTCGGAAGCCATTATGAATTCAACGTCTTTTGCAGAAAAATCTACTACTTCAGTTTCATATTTGTTGTTAAGAAACTCAAAAACAGGTTTTTCAACAGTGATTGATTCTCTGATAATAAGAATGTCTTTCATAAAACTGATTATAACATCATTTTCATGAGAAGTAAAATTAAATTGTACACCCGTTACAAGATGCGAAGCGCCTATTCCTTGCCGTTCCAGCAGTATGTGCAGAGCTTGCACTGGTCAATACCAACAGATTCAAGCATGTCGTCAAGACGGTGGAACGCAAGCGTTGTAAAATGAAGCTGCTGTCTGATAGATTCGAGCATTTCTTTGTAGTTCTGGCTGTCAGGGTCGGCATAAGACTCAAGCACTTCGCGCGAAACATTGTCACCCTCGCGGAGCTTGATGATTCTGCGCGTAATAAGGTC
This sequence comes from uncultured Spirochaetales bacterium, assembly GCA_946406925.1. Taxonomy (GTDB): domain Bacteria; phylum Spirochaetota; class Spirochaetia; order Treponematales; family Treponemataceae; genus UBA1240. Next base: position 15,859 of record CAMJMF010000025.1, read on the forward strand.
AAGCTCTGAACTTGAGCGTGAAAAATTCAAGTATTTGCAGCCGAACAGAAGCGGCGGACATGCCGGACGCACATGAACTTCCTGTGCACCGCTCTGATAAAGAAAATCTGTCGTTTCGCGGAGCTGTGTGCCGCGCACAATTGAATCGTCTATTAAAAGCAGCTTCTTGCCGCGGATAAGTTCATGAACCGGAATAAGCTTCATGCGCGCAATCAAGTTGCGCTGCTCCTGGTTCTGCGGCATAAAAGAGCGCGGCCAAGTCGGTGTGTACTTGATGAACGGGCGGGCGAACGGAACGCCGGAAGCATTTGCATAGCCTATGGCATGGGCAATTCCTGAATCCGGAACACCGGCAACAATGTCAGGCTTTACTTCTTCGCGGGAAGCATCGCGCTTTGCAAGCATTTCGCCGCAGCGGTAGCGCATCTGCTCAACGTTCACGCCCTCATAAGTTGCGGTCGGGTAGCCGTAGTAAATCCACAGGAAGGTACAAATCTTCATCTTGTCTTTCGGCGGCTGAAGCACTTCAATGCCTTTTTCCATGCTGATGAAAACAATCTCTGCAGGACCAAGCTCTTTTGCGTCTTCATAGCCGAGGTTCACATAAGAGAAGCTTTCAGAAGCAACACACCACGCGTCCTGCTTTTTGCCTATAAGCAGCGGTGTACGGCCGAGCTTGTCGCGTGCTGCATAAACGCCTTTTGGTGTCATCAGCAGAATTGTCATTGAACCTTGAACAACATCCTGAACGAATTTAATGCCTTCTTCTATAGAAGATTTCTGATTAATAAGAGAAGCAACAAGCTCGGTTGCGTTAATGCTTCCGCCGCTCATCTCAAGAAAGTGTGTGGCACCGGCTTCAAGCGTCTTTTTTACAAGGTCGCTCATATTTGAAATTAAGCCTACAGTAGTAATTGCATAGCTGCCCAAATGTGAATGAACAAGAAGCGGCTGCGGCTCATTGTCTGAAATGCAGCCGATTCCCATATTGCCGGTCATTTCGTCAACGTCTTTTTCAAATTTTGTACGGAATGGTGAATTCTCAATATTGTGAATGGCACGCTGAAAAGTTCCGTTATCAAATGTCGTCATTCCGCCGCGGCGTGTTCCAAGATGAGAATGATAGTCAATTCCAAAAAATAAATCCAAAACACAGCTCTGCTTTGAGACAACTCCAAATAATCCGCCCATGAAATTACTCCTCTAGATAATCTATATAAATTTTAACACTAATTCTGCACATAAAACAGCAAGCGAAGCACACGCCGCAACAGTCAGAAGGCTTTTTTCAAACCAGGCAAGAATAAACGCTGTAACGCAGCCTGCCGCGGCAGTAACAATGTTTGATGTCGCGTAAAAAACAGCCGGAAAAGTCATTGCGCCAAGAACAGCATAAGGCACATAATACAAAAACGATTTTACGAACACATTTTCGATTTTCTTTTTGCAGAGCACGAGAGGCACAGCGCGTATTGCATAAGTAACAGCCGCCATTACAGCAACATATTTCAAAAACAGCACAGTATCACTCATCTTTTGCCTCTGTTTCTTTTTCAGTTATTGGAGCAGCAAGCGCAAAAAGGGCACTTGCAAATATTGCACAGATAATTATCACAAAACCGCCTGTAATGTTCTTGAGCCCAGGCACAAATTTAAAAGCTATGCTCATAAAAGAAGCAACGCACACAACGCCTGCTACAGCCCTGCTCTTTTTTGCAGGCGGAATAATAATCGCTATGAACATTCCGTAAATTGCAATGCCGAGTGCATTTGTGAGAATTTGCGGTAGAATATTGCCTGCAAGCGCACCCAAAGCTGTTCCTAAAGCCCAGCCGATGTACGGCATGGAAATAAGCCCGAACATGTACCAGCGGCTGACAGCATTTTTCTGGCCTGAAGCGACCGCAAAAACTTCGTCGGTGTTCACAAACGCAATGATAAAGCGGTCGGCAAGCCTTACACTTGAATCGAATTTCTGCGAAAGCGAAATTGACATAAGCGCGTACCGCAAATTGATGATGAACTGCGACAGCGCCATTTCAACAAACGGAAGGCTTCCGGCAATTATGGGCACACCGGCAAGCTGACCGGCTGAAGTAACATTGACCATTGAAATGAGAACGGCCTGCCAGACAGCAAAACCCTGATTTATTGTGTATATGCCGAAAGCAAAAGATACAGACAAATACCCGAGGCAAATCGGAATACCATGCCGTAATCCCTGCATAAAATAGAGTGAACGCTCCGCGCTTTTCATTACGGCGAGTATAGCACAAAGCAAATTTTTTGTCACAGGCTTTAATAATGAAATGCGCAATTTGTTGAAAATTCTGTTATTGTTTTGAATGCAGTACGGTTTTTTGCGTTTTATTGATTTTTTTTATTGAAGTTTGTTTTTATTTTGGTTAACATAGGCGCATGTTTAAAAATTCAGAAATCTTTGAAAGCGCGCCAATTCCAAGAGCAGTTGCAAAACTTGCGCTGCCTACAATGCTTACAATGCTTGTAAACGTGCTTTATAACATGGTAGATACATACTTTATCGGGCGCACTGGTGACCCAAACCAGGTTGCAGCAGTCAGCATTGCCACACCGGTTTTTCTGTTTCTTATGGCAGCCGGAAATATCTTTGGTGTTGGCGGCAGCGCATATATTTCACGCTCTCTCGGTGAGAGAAAATACGAGCGCGTAAAGAGCATCGCTTCTTTCTGCTGTTATGCAGGCATTTTTGTCGGGCTTGTTATCGGCACAATCTTCATAATATTCAACAAACAGATTTTAACAGCGTGCGGCGCAAGCAAAAACACAATTGATTTTGCAACCGACTATCTCAGATGGATTTCGTTCGGTGCTCCTTTTGTTGTTTTAAGTTTTGCCTTTTCAAACATTGTACGCGGCGAAGGCTCATCAAAAACTTCTATGTTCGGGCAGATGCTCGGCATGGTAGTCAACATGATTCTTGACCCGATTATGATTCTCGGCATGAAAATGGGCGTAAGCGGTGCTGCAATTGCAACAATCATCGGCAATATTTGTACATGTACTTTTTATCTTGTATATATTCTTTCAAGCAAACGGACAGCGCTTTCTATAAGTCCTGCTGAATTCCGTATGAACCAGGGAATTTTCAGCAATGTTTTTGCAATCGGTACACCAGCCTCTTTAAACAATGTTCTTATGAGTTTTTCAAGCATTCTTATGAACAAATTTCTTGCAAATTACGGCGATATTCCGATTGCTTCAATGGGCATTGCCATGAAAGCAAATATGTTCGTTGTGTTCATGCAGCTTGGTCTTGCCGTCGGTGTTCTTCCGCTTATCGGCTACAACTACGGCGCAAAAAACTACAAGCGCATGACAGCAATCATAAGATTTTCCGCAATTGCAAATTTGTGCATAGGCACAACTCTTACGATATTGTATTTCTGGCTTACAGCACCTATCGTGAAGCTGTTCATCGACAATCAGGAAACAGTCAGCTACGGAATTCAGATGGTGCGCGCATTGCAGTTCTCTATGCCTGTGCTCGGCATTCTTTTTATTTTGAGCAACGCGTTTCAGGCTATGGGAAAAAGCATTCCGTCAATGGTGCTTTCTATCAGCAGACAGGGTTTTGTGTTCTTTCCTACGCTGATACTTATGAACAAGTTCATCGGGCTTAACGGCATCATTTATTCGCAGCCGATTGCTGACATTATTTCGGTATTTATTGCCATTGCAATGTTTTTTGCCATCAAGAAAAGTTTTTCTCAAGCAGGCTGAAATGCAATCCGCACTTTGTAGAGAAAAAACACGCTCTTATTAAACTAGCGTAAAATCATCGACTGAAAAAATTTGACATTCGCCCAAAGCGTGGTATTCTAAAGCTATGCCGATGATTACATCAAAAACAAACACACATTATCCGATGTGTTTGATATTTAAAGATAGTGAATTGCTTGTAAAAGCAGAATCTTCTTTTGAATTAGCAGAAGAAACTGTTTTACAGAAATGCTTTGAGCAGAATTACGCAAAAGACTGGTTCAGCGAACCTGAAAAAAACTACACGACCGCCATTCTCGATGAAGGTGCGCCTACTCCGGCAAAGCATAAGTGGATAAGACTTAGGGAGATTTTTGCCAACAACAACCCGGTTGCACCTACAGCCGCACGTGCCCTTGCCCTGCTTAAATGGCGGAAGACCGCGCGTTTCTGCGGCTGCTGCGGCGGTCCGCTGCAAGACGATAAATATGAAACTGCGCGCGTATGCCCTTTATGCGGCAACGTCGTCTTTCCGCGTATTTCACCCGCAATAATAATACTCATCTCAAAAGGTGATAAGATTCTCCTCGCCCGTCACGCAACGCGCAACACAGATTTGTACACCTGTCTTGCAGGTTTCATGGAACATGGCGAAACTATTGAAGAATGTGCAAGACGCGAAGTAAAAGAAGAAACAGGCATTGAAATTGATAATATCCGATACTGCTCAAGCCAGGCATGGCCATACCCAGACCAGCTTATGATTGCGTTGCGCGCAGACTGGAAGAGCGGTGACTTAGTCCTGCAGGAAAGCGAAATTGACGATGCAAAGTGGTTCAACAAAAACGACTTGCCGCCAATTCCAAAACCAGGCTCTGTCGCCTACAAGCTTATAACTGGAAAGATTTAGCACAATTAACAAACACTGCACAAAAAAAGGCTGCCGGACTCGGCAGCCTTTTTCAGTCTTTATTTGATTTTCTTTATCATTCGTACAACACGGAAACCGGTAATTCCGTTTCTACCGTATATGTTCAGCGAAAGACGCGCGGCAACAGTACACAAAGAAGAGAAACTGTACCAGCTTCCGCCTCTGATTGAACGGTAATATATTCCGGTATTGACTGCTTCAGCATTTTCAATATGGTCGTCAGCACGCAAAAAGAACGGATCCCAGCACCATTCCCAGACATTGCCGCTCATATCTTCAAGCCCGACTTCGTTTGGTTCTGTTAAACCTGAAGGATGTGTCTTTGCCTTGGAATTTGATGTATAC
>CAMJMF010000026.1 GCA_946406925.1 uncultured Spirochaetales bacterium
GGCATTCAGAAGATTTCTACTCCTGGCCGCCGTGTATACTCTGGCTACAAAGATATGCCGCGTGTTTTCAATGGCTATGGTACCGTTATCGTTTCAACATCTATCGGTGTAACAACCGGTAAAAAAGCTGTTGAAAAGCTCGTTGGCGGTGAATTGCTCTGTAAAGTTTGGTAATAGGAGGAAGTATGTCAAGACTTGGTAAACTTCCGGTGTCTATTCCAGCGGGAGTAAAAATTAGCGTTAATGACAATGTTGTTACTGTTGAAGGACCGAAAGGCAAACTTTCACAGAAATTTGACAACGTTGATATTAAGGTTTCAGGTTCAGACGTAGAAGTTACCCGCAAGGATGACTCACGTGCTGCAAGAGCTGCACATGGTTTGTACCGCAACCTTATTAAGAATATGGTTACCGGTGTTTCAACAGGTTTCACAAAATCATTGATTATTAATGGTGTTGGTTATCGTGCTGAAGTACAGGGAAAAACGATTGTAATGAATCTTGGTTTTTCTACAGATTTTATTGCACTCATTCCGGAAGGTCTTACTGTTACTGCTGATGCTCAGGGAAAAGTTACAATTTCCGGCATTGACAAACAGTTAGTTGGTGAATTTGCTGCTGAGATTCGTAGTCTGCGCAAACCTGAACCTTACAAGGGAAAGGGTATCCGCTATGAAAACGAATACATCAGAAGAAAAGTCGGTAAATCCGGCGTTAAATAAGGGTAATGCGATATGTTTAAGAAACTTAATGATAAAGATAGAAAACGCCTTAAGAGAAAGATTCATATCCGCAAGAACCTTCGCGGTACAGCAGCTCGCCCAAGAATGACCGTTACACGCAGCAATGCGAATTTGTATGTTCAGGTTATTGATGACGACACTGGAAAAACATTGGCTTCTATTTCAACTCTTGAAAAAGAATTTGCATCACTTAAGCCTAATACTGAAGGTGCTGCAAAACTCGGTGAAGCTATGGGTGCTCGCTTAAAGGAAAAGAAAATTACAACAGTAGTTTTCGACAGAAATGGCTATCTCTACCATGGTGTAGTAAAAGCTCTTGCTGACGGAACCCGTGCAGCCGGTATTGTATTTTAGGAGTTGGCTATGGAACACCAGAAAAATTATGATAAAGACCAGCCAAAGGAATTCATTGAAAAGCTTGTAAAGCTTAACCGTACTTCTAAAACTGTAAAAGGTGGACGAAGAATGTCTTTCTCTGCTCTTACTGTAGTAGGTGACCAGAAAGGACGCGTTGGTTATGGTTTCGGCAAGGCTAACGATGTTTCTGAAGCTATTAGAAAGAGTATCGATAAAGCCAAGAAGAATTTGGTAACTGTTCCTCTTAAAAACGGAACAATTCCACATGATATTCAGGCTGAATACAAGAGCTCGTCAGTGCTTCTTAGACCGGCTTGTTCTGGTACTGGTATTATTGCCGGTGGTGCAGTTCGTGCTGTTATGGAAGCTGTAGGTGTTACAGATGTTTTGTCTAAATCACTTGGATCAAACTCTTCTGTAAACGTAGTACGTGCAACTTTTGAAGCAATCAATTCTTTGATGGATGCTAAAGTAGTTGCTAAAAACAGAGGCAAATCTCTGGAAGATTTGTGGGGTTAATCATGGCAAAGACAAAAAAGCTTAAGATTACACTTGTAAGAAGTGCCATCTCACAGAAACCTGCTGTTGTAGCAACTGTAAAAAGTCTCGGCTTAAGAAAAATTAATTCATCAGTTGAGCAAAATGCTACTCCAGATATTCTTGGAAAAATTAGAGCAGTTTCTCATCTTGTTGAAGTAGAGGAGATGAAATAATGTCTGATTTCAATCTGAGCGCACCTGTAGGCGCAAACAAGAAGAAGCGGATTGTTGGTCGCGGTTCATCTTCTGGTCGCGGTACAACTGCTGGAAAAGGAAACAAGGGTCAGCAGTCTCGTTCTGGCGGCAAAGTATACGTTGGTTTTGAAGGCGGTCAGATGCCTCTTTACCGCCGTATTGCACAGCGTGGTTTCTCTAACTACTGGTTCAAGAAAGAATATACTATATTCAATCTTTCACAGCTTGAAGCAAAATATGCTGACGGCGAAACAGTAGATAAAGAATCATTGATAAAAAAAGGTTTGCTTAGCAAAGCAAATGTGTTGGTAAAAGTTCTTGGTGATGGAGATTTGACCAAAAAACTTACTGTTGCTGTAGACAAGGTTTCTGCTTCTGCAAAGGAGAAAATCGAAAAACTCGGCGGAACAGTATCTGTTACTAACGAATAAACGGAGCAAGTGGAAAAATGGCAAACAATCCAATAGTTAATATGCTAAAGGTTAAAGAGCTGCGCGAGCGCATTTTCTTTACCTTCGTCATGCTTGCAGTTTTCCGCTTGGGAAGTGTTCTCACTATTCCGGGAATCAGTGCCCAGGCTTTAACTGCTTACTTTAAGTCACTTACTCATGGCAATGCGTTTGTTGATTACATGGACTTTTTCGCAGGCGGTGCCTTCTCGAATTTCTCTGTGTTTATGCTTGGTGTTATGCCTTATATTTCTACTCAGATTATCATGCAGCTTGCATTGATAATCCTGCCGTCACTCAAGAAGATCGTTCAAGATGACGGCGGACAGAAGAAATTTAATGCCTGGACAAGATTTGGTACAGTTATTGTATGTTTGATTCAGTCAGGAATTGTTGTTGCTTATGCTTCAAGCATTCCAGGCGCAATCATCATTAATAACCGTATTATGTTTACTGCAATTGTTCTGATTACTGTTACAACAGGTTCAATGATTACTGTTTGGATGGGTGACCAGATTACTGCACGCGGTATCGGTAACGGAATCTCAATGTTGATTTTCGCCGGTATCGTTGCACGCTGGCCTTCTGCCGTTTGGGAACTTATCCGTTTGGTAAGAAACGGTGATATTAATCTTGTATTTGTAGTAATTGTTTTCTTTATGTTTGTAGCCATAATCGGCTTAGTAATTATGGAACAGCAGGGAGAGCGTAAAATACCTATTCACTACGCTAAACGTGTTGTAGGACGCAAAATGTATGGCGGTCAGAGCACATACATTCCGTTCAAAATCAATCCGTCTGGTGTTATCCCGGTAATTTTTGCTTCAACATTCCTGACATTTCCGTTACAGATTATTAACGGTCTTGCAGCATCAAACCGTTTCTTGAACAAAGTTGCTGCATTCCTTAATCCGGCCGGTTTGTGGTATAACATTATACTGATTTTGTTAATTGTTTTCTTTGCTTACTTCTACACTCAGGTAACACTGAACCCCACTGAAATAGCAAAGCAGATTCGGGAAAACGGCGGCTCGATTCCTGGAATCAGAACTGACAAAACAGAAGACTATATGCAGAAAGTATTGAACAGACTTATTCTGCCAGGTTCGTTGTATCTTGCTGTAATTGCAGTTATTCCAACTGTAATTCAGAATGCGTTCCATTTCCCGCAGTCAATTTCAATGCTTATGGGCGGTACATCTTTGTTGATCGTCGTAGGTGTTGACCTTGATACAATGAGTCAGGTTGAAGCCTTGCTGAAAATGCATCACCATGATGGATTGGTAAAAAAAGGCAAGTTAAGATCAAGAAATCTGTAGTTTTTTAATCTAACCTGTAGATTAAGTTTGGAATTTAGTGTTTAATACAAAGATGCCGGTGCTGCCATTGAGGCGTGTGAATCCGGCATCTCTTTGACACAAAATCCAAGGGGGATTTTATGAAAGTACGAACCAGCGTAAAGCCCATCTGTGATAAGTGCAAGGTTATCAAGAGAAACGGCATTGTCCGCATTATCTGTAGTAATCCAAAACACAAGCAGCGCCAGGGCTGAGGAGTAAATTAGATGGCTCGAATTGCGGGAGTTGACCTCCCAAATAAACATGTAAATGTTTCGTTGACCTATATTTACGGTATTGGACGTTCATCAGCTGAGACTATTTGCAAAAGAGCAAAAGTTGACCCAAATAAAATGATGAACGATTTGTCTTTAGATGAAGTTAACGAACTTCGCAAGCTGATTGAATCAGAATACAAGGTTGAAGGACGTCTTCGTTCTGAAATCGGTTTGAACATCAAGCGTTTGATGGATATCGGTAGCTATCGTGGTCTTCGTCATAGAAAAGGTTTGCCAGTTCGCGGTCAGCGGACTCGTACAAATTCTCGAACACGCAAGGGTAAGAAAAAGACCGTTGCTGCAAAGAAGAAGTAATAGCTAACCGGAGGTAGATCAAGTGGCAACCGTAAAAAAACGAAAAGAGAAAAAGAGCGTTTATGAAGGTAATGTTTACATTCAGGCAACGTTCAACAATACAATCGTAACAATCACTGACTTGAACGGAAATGCACTTTCTTGGGCATCTTCTGGCGGACTTGGTTTCCGTGGTGCTAAAAAATCAACACCTTTCGCAGCTCAGTCTGTTGCAGAAACAGCTGTACAGAAAGCAGCTAGTTATGGTTTGCGTGAAGTACATGTGTTCGTAAAAGGACCAGGTGTTGGTCGTGAATCTGCTGTTCGCTCTTTGGGAGCTTTGGGATTAAAAGTTAAATCTATCAGCGATATAACTCCTATTCCACACAATGGCTGTAGACCAAGAAAAACACGCCGCATGTAATCAAGGAGAACGTGAATAATGGGAAAAAGCACACAACCGTTATTAAAACGCTGTAAAGCCTTGGGAATTAATCCTATTGTAATGGGTTACGGAAAGGTTTCTAAAAGAAACCAGAAAGAAACCCGCAGAAAGATTTCTGAATATGGCCTTCAGCTTAAAGAAAAACAGAAAGTAAAGTTCATTTACGGCATTATGGAAAAACAGTTCCATCGCTATTATGTTATGGCAACTAAAAAACATGGTGTTGCAGGTGAAATGCTTCTTCAGCTTTTGGAAAGCCGTATTGACAACGTAATCTTCAGAATGGGTTTCTCTAAGACTCGTGATGAAGCACGTCAGATGGTAAGCCATGGACACATTCTTGTTAATGGCAAGAAAGTTGATATTCCATCATACCTTGTAAAAGTAGGCGATGTAATTTCTATCAAAGAGAAGAGCAGAACTTTATCTGGAATTAAACTGATCCTTGCAAAGAATGGTGACAGAGCTGTTCCAGGTTGGCTTGAAGTTGACAGAGATAACTTTACCGGCAAAGTAGTTGCTTTGGCTACAAAAGCTGATATCGATTATTCTGTACAAGAAAACCTCATTGTTGAGTTTTACTCTAGATAAGGAGCATAAATGGCCCGCAAAAATCTGCTTAAAGGATTTAAGAAACCTAAAGGCGTTACATTTGAACATATTGAATCAAATCCTGATTATGGAAAGTTCATTGCATACCCATTTGAAACTGGTTTCGGATCAACCGTAGGTAATACCCTGCGCAGAGTATTGTTATCATCAATTCAGGGCTATGCAATAACCTCTGTTCGCATTACATCATACGACGCTGATGGCGTTGCACATGTAATTTCGAGTGAGTTTGAAACCATACCGAATGTTGTTGAAGATACACTTGAAGTAATCAACAATCTTAAGCAGCTTCGTGTACGGCTTCCTGCTGACGTTGAACAGGATACTTTGGAATTTGAATTCAAGGGACCGGGAACTGTTGTAAGCGATATGCTTAACAAAGAAGGTGCTCTTGAAATTTTGAAACCAAAGGATTTTACCCTTTTCACAATGATGGAAAATGCAAATCTGCTTTTCGAAATTCAGGTTGATTTGGGAAGAGGATATGTTCCTGCAGAAGTGAATGAGAATTACATCGACATCGTTGGAACTATTCCAATGGATGCAATTTTCACTCCGATTCCAAAAGTAAACTATTCAATTGAGCCTTGTCGTGTTGGACAGCGTAGCGATTACGATAAGCTGGTTATTGAAATTTGGACAGACGGTACTATTGCTCCAGATGATGCTTTGGCAGAAGCTGCAAAAATTGCAAAAGATCATTTCTCAGTTTTTGTTAACTTTAATGATACAGAGCAGAGTCGCAATGATGAACTTGATGACGGCGATGACCGCATCAAGCAATTGCTTAATACACCGGTAGAAGAACTCGAACTGTCTGTTCGTTCTTCTAATTGTCTGAAAAACGCAAATATTCGTACTATTGGCGAATTGACACGCAAAACAGAAGATGATATTGCCAAAACTCGTAACTTTGGTAAGAAGAGTCTTCTTGAGATTAAAGAGAAGTTGCTCGAATGGAACCTTAATCTCGGTATGACAGACTATTCACATCTTAAAAATGCGGTAAATTTACCAAAGCAGAAGGAAGAATCTGATGAATCATAAAAACGGTTTTAATCCGCTTTCACGGACTACGGCTCATCGCCGTGCAATGTCTCGGAATATGGTGACTTCACTTTTCAGATATGAACGCATTACCACTACAAAGGCAAAAGCTCTTGAAGTGCGCAAGGCAGCTGAAAAATTAATTACACGCAGCAAGGTTGATTCTGTTCACAACCGCCGTCAGGCTGCGCGCTATATCCAGGACGATATCGTTTTGGCAAAATTGTTCAATGAAATTGGACCAAGAATGAAGGATCGTGCAGGTGGTTACACCCGCATTTTGAAACTTGGTTTTCGCCAGGGCGATGCTGCTGATATGGTTATTCTTGAATTGGTTGACTACAAACTTGATGTAGAAGGCAAAAAAGAAAAGAAAGAATCAAAACCAGCAAAGAAAGATGCTGAAAAGGCTGAAGCTAAAAAGCCAGCTGAAAAAGGCAAGAAAAAGGCTTCTGCAAAAAAAGCAGATGCAGAACCCGCATCGTCAAAGAGCGATGAATAATTTAGTATAGGAGAAAAACTATGTCAAAATCTCATCGCGGAAAAGGTCTTCTTGACAAGCCAGCTCATGGTCGCGGTACTTGCGCACGTTGCAAGAAAGACGGAATCAAAGTTCTTTATGAACAGGAAATTGATGGAACAAAAGCTCAGATATGTAAATATTGCAAAGCTGCCATCAAAAATGGAAAATCTGTCTGATAACTAAGCATGTTTCTACACATGCAAAAAGAAAGCTGTCCTATATAGAGGGCAGCTTTTCCTTTTTTAAAGGCTTTTACCAAAAAGCAGCAACTTTAAAGCAGACGCCAATCCCAAATAAAAAAAGGCTTAACACCAAATGTGCTAAGCCTTTCTTTTTAAGCAAATATTGTTTCACTCTTTGTTTTATACAGAACGTATGTTCTTTCTCTGTTCAACAAGACGCTGAATTTCGTTAATGTTCTTAACCATAATGTAGTTTTCCATAACTTCGATACGGCGTTTTTCTACATAACGGTTGATTTCATCTCGTGTTTCGTCCAGTGACAAACCAGCCCAGTGTGAAATGTCCTGAATTGAAACATCGAATCTTCTCATCGGGCTAGATGTCGGCATCTGCTGTGGCTGAGTTTCATCAAGCATGAGGAATACATCACCGATACGTGCTGTAATATCTGAAATAACAAGAATTCTTAATCTGCGTTTCTGCTCGTTAATGCGGCGGCAGAACATTTTCAAAAGAATCAAAGCAATTGCAGGGTTATTAGCAATCAGCAGTTCAAAGTTAGCTTTATTGAATTCAAGAACTTCTACAGTGTTTACTGCAACACAAGTAGCTGAACGCGGTGTATTTTCAAGAATTGCCATTTCGCCCAAGAACTCTGAAGGTCCAAGAACGTCAATGTTCTTGTTAATTCCGTTCATAGCTTTTGAAAGCTGAACACGGCCAGATTTAACTAAATAGAAGCAGTCGCCTGGTTCAAATTCTGCGATAAGAACTTCACCCGGCTTGTATGTTTTGGCAAAGCGGCTGAATGCCGGTAAAGAAAACTGTTTCATTGTAGAATTTTCACTTGCGGCTGCTGCATCTTCTTCTGCAGTTTCCTCAAATGAAGGTTTTCTTCCCGGGCGGTTCATTTCAATTTCGTTCTTGCGCTTTGCATCTGCCATGTATTTAGCAATTTCCATTTTATGTGTAGTGTTTGGAAACTTTGTAAGATAGCGTTTGCACAAATCGAAAGTTGTAACGTAGTTTTCGTCATCAAAAAAGCTTTTAACAACGTCAAGAATTCCGTCGTCTATGCTTTCTTCTGCGCTATTGAGGATTGATTTAATTTTATGATGTATTGTTCTAAGCTGGCCAGAGAAAACCTGAAGCATCTTCATAATGATGGCTTTGTTTCCGCTGAATAATTTTTCAAATTCAGGTACCGTCATAGCAACAGCTATGGAATCTGTCAAAACGCGAACAGTTTCCTCTCGTACAAAATGTCCTAATGCAGATTTAACACCAAAAAATTCACCTTCACGAACCTGTTCGGCTACTTCTTTTCCGGTCTCAACATCTATAGAACTTAAAATCATTGTACCTTTTTGAAGAATAAAAATTCTGTCGTCTTTATCACCTTCGAAATATACAACAGAACCTTTTGAATATTGCATCACCTTTGGCATTTATGTACATCCTTGAATCTATGATACCACATTTTTTCAATTTGTGCTATTGTTTTTTTATGGTAGATTTGCATACTCATTCTAATATATCGGACGGAATTCTAAATCCAATAGGCTTAATTTCTTATGCTGTAGAGCAAAATTTGTCTGCTATTGCTTTGACTGACCATGATTCAACAGACGGAATAGATGTGGCTGCAAAGCAGGCGGAATTAAATGGAATTGATTTTATTCCAGGGGTTGAGCTCACTATTACATGGCCAACAGGCGAGTTTCATCTGCTCGGGCTTGGCATTAAACAGGTTTCAGCGCGTCTTGCGGAAATAACTGAAATTCTTCAGAAAAACAGAATCGAAAGAAACAAGCAGATAATTCTAAAAATGCAGGAAAAAGGTTTTGATGTTTCTTATGAGGAGCTTGTTGCTTCTGTTGAGACCAAATGTATTGGAAGACCGCATTTTGCTGAATATCTGGTTAAAAAAAAGTTGGTAAGAAACCGGCAGGACGCTTTCAACAAATATATTGCAAAAGGCAGGCCATATTACGTAGAGAAGACCGGCTGCAACCTTGATGAGGCAATTACGGCTATAGTTGAAAGCGGGGCAGTTCCTGTGCTTGCACATCCTTTGTCGCTTTATGTTTCGTGGGGCAAAATGCAGAATGTTCTGGAAGAACTTAAAGAGCGCGGCATTGTGGGCATAGAAGCTTTTCACCCGGGCGCAAGGCTTAATGACTGCCTGCGTCTTGAAGAATTAGGAAAAAAACTTGGATTCTGTATTACGGCCGGAAGCGACTATCATGGAGAAGTTGTAAGAAGCGACCGCCATTTAGGTTATACCGCCGGCGGCAGAAAAATAGAAGATAGATTTTATTACGAAGAATTAAAACCGCTCATAGACAAAGCATCAATAATTTGATGCTGTCTGATAAGCATTGCAAAAAAGCCAACTCTCGGACTTGAACCGAGTACCTGCACGTTACGAGACCAGACAAGGCAAGTTTTTAGCTCACTTTTAAGATTCTTTAGATACAATTATATATTTATATTGCAATAAAATAAAGTGTTATTGATACTTTTATGTTCTTTTAGAGTTATGCAGAATGTGCTGATTTATGTCACAATTTTATGTTACACTTTGTTTTATATCAAAGTAAAATGTAATTCTCTCTCGTGTATTGCGGGGTGTGATTTCTGCATTATTCAACATGAATAAATGTCCCCCTATCGGTTAAGCTAAAACAGCCCCGGAAAGCTCAATATAAGCCCCATGTATGAAGTTTATCGTCCAGTTCGTCTATTAACCCGTTTTTTTCTGAAAAGCCTTTATTTTGCTTGTTTTTTGCCCTTATACGTTCTAATGTCTTATCACTCAAAAAGCCTTTATCTTTCCCGGCTTTCATAATATCTGCAAGTTCTTTTGAATGTTCCTGTCTGTATGCTTCTGCCTGTAATTTTTCCAATTCTGCCGGGGTTACGGCTTTTGACATATCCAGATAAACTGTTCTTTTTGTTTTGGGTATCTGTTTATAAAACTTTGAAAACTGCCTTTGCAATTCTGCTATTATGTATTTGTTTGCCAATTCAAACGGGGGTAAATCTTTTTCAAATATGCCCCGGATTGCTTGCCGATTCTTTATCTTTAATTCAAGTCTTATAACATAAAGGTTTTTATATGATTCTGGTATTTCTTGCCGCTTGTCTTTCATTTCTTGAATCTTGTCATAACAAGAAAACTCAAGCCCTCCTGTTTTAGTTCTGTAGCATAATGATTCAAGCC
Source organism: uncultured Spirochaetales bacterium (assembly GCA_946406925.1). Taxonomy (GTDB): domain Bacteria; phylum Spirochaetota; class Spirochaetia; order Treponematales; family Treponemataceae; genus UBA1240. The sequence goes on from CAMJMF010000026.1 coordinate 10,229, forward strand.
CGTTGCAAGTTCTACATTCAAAAAGTTTATATTTTGAATTATTAATACTATCAAAGCACTGCAAATATTCAGTAACAGGATTTTTTAATTTTATGCTTGTTCCTATCTCCAAGCTTTGAATAACTGCTTTTGAAAAGTCTAAGCCTGTATCTTGTTGTAAGTATAATAAAGCTTGCTCTATTTCTTCTCTTGTCAGCGGGTTAATATTTTGCCCCTTCAAGTATTTTGCAATACTTCCACAAAGAAAACAGCCGTCTAAGTTTTGATTGATTTTTATATTTTTGATATGCCCGTTAAAATGGTCTTGTCCAGTTCGTCTTATATTTTCAATCTGTTTATTAGATTCCCATTTCATGAAATCTTTTGTTGAAATTATGATTTTATCAATCATTATTTTTATACCTTTTCCCCCAGATTTTGGGGGGCTAATTAGGTTGTTATAGTGAATAATAAAAAAGCCCCGGATTTCAAAAAGGCAATCCAAGGCTTTGAAAGAAAAATAAGATTGTGTTAAAATAATTTTAGCTCTTGATTCTAACAAAATCATATTTTCAAGCTGTCAGTTTTTAATTGACAGCTTTTTTGTTTAATGGCAAAAGTTCAGAATCAATTGCTTCCAAAAGTTCCCCGTCAAGCCATTCTTGAATATCAGCTTTTTGAGTGTTCTGGTGACCTTTTATAAAATACAAAGTCATAGATTGCCCATTGTCAGAAAACTCTAACAATATGCAATCATTACCAAAATCACCCCAAGCCTTGTTTGGGTGTTTCAAGCCGAAAGTCAATCCTGTTATGTTTCTTTTGCCAAGTAATGATTTTTCATACTTTTTAGCCGCCTTTTCACTTCCACTTTTTGCAAAACCAAGGTGTCGTTTCCCGGCATGTAAACCTGTCTTGTACACGTCCAGAACATCTTGCAAGATGTCTATCCCGTACACATTTTTTAAAACATATCGTGTCGGCTTGTCTTTATTTTGGAAAAGCTCATACTTTGAATATGCTTTCATGCTTTGCCCCCTAGTCGTGTTTTGCGGCTCTCCATAAACTCGACTTTTGTTATAAGCCCGTTGTGAATTATGCAATTAACACCGATAGACCCGAAAACGATTCTATCAGCCATTGAAAGCAACTCTTCATAAATAACAGTTGCTATCTCTTCCCGGTTTATTTCAAGCCGGGAACTGTTTTTCTCCGGGGCTTTCATTGATTGCCCCCTTTTGAATTGCTTTCTAGCCACTGGTCGAGTAGGATTCTTGAATAGAGCTTTCTCCGCCCTACCTTTGTACATGGTAAGCCAGCGCGGTCTAATGTGTTGACGTGTACACCCAAATAAAAAGCAGTTTCTTTTCTTGAAAGAAAAGGCTTTTCTTTGATTTCTTCAAATGAAATTGATTTCATTTTTCAACCTCTTAAAATAGTATTTCAAAGTTGTTTTTCAACTTTGCTGTTTTAAGAGTAATTGAAAAGTGTTTAGCGGTATGTAACCCGTTAAGTCTTTTTTGTAACCCGTTAGGGTTATCAAACAAAGTGAGTTTTTCAATTAAATATTTTCAAAAATAATAATTATTAATTTTTTAGAATAGATTTGATATATTCAAAATCCAGTGAGTTTTTCTTATGATTCGATTGATAAGACCCTCTTAGATTTGTAACCTTTTCCCCTTGCCAAGTAAAAAGACTTTCTACCAATTTCCAATGTATATTTTCCTTATTTTTTGCCGTATCTGCAAAATAATCAGCTAAAGATTTTTTGCTACTTAAAAGCCAGTCATAACCGTTTGCAGTTATCTTAATAATTTTGTTTTCTTGTAATATTTTTTCATGTTTTGCAAAATCGGGAAAATCTTCATATAGCTTTTCTTGCATAATATCTTTTTCTGTCTTGACAGTTCCGATAAGTTTGAAACACTCAAAAATATTATCCTGTAGTCTTTCTATAAGTCCGTCTGAATCGGTTAAGCAAGAATAATTTGTTTTCATTCCTAGGTCTAAAAGTATATCTAATTGTTTACGTAAACAATTTACTAAATCTTTTTCCCTGTCTGTCATGTTCCAACCTCTCTATTTCCGTAGGTGGCTTTCTTGTTTGATATCAAACAAGTTTGCCCCCTGCGGTTTTATATTCAACTTTGACATAGCCGTTTAGCTTTTTATAATCAAAGTCAAAATATTCTGTTTTGTTTACCACATTCCCAAAAAGGGCTATTTGTGCATTTTTAATATTGTCAATGTCTTGCAGTGTTTCATGCTCCGCATAGTGTTCAAGCATTGAAACTGTTTTATGACCTGTTTGTTTTTGCAGTGCCTTTTGATTTACGTGTTCACTCATGTATGTGCTATAAAAATGTCTCCAAGCATGAAAACAGTATTTTTTAGTTTCTGCCTTGTTCATTCCTACTTTTTGCAGTGCTTGCCGTAATTCATAAAGCCATGTTTTAGATTCCATAGGCTTTCCGGGTATTGTTGCCCAGAAAACAAAACTGTCTATTGCGCTGTTGTATGGGTTTGATTCTGCAAGCTCTTTCAATGCTTGAATCATCGGCTTGAACGGCAAGTAAACTATTCTTGATTCTCCGTTTTTGGTACATTTCAAGCCGTCTTGCAGATTCCAAGAATGATTTATATATAGCCTGTCTTGTCCTAAATCTTGCAGTCTTAGCCCTTGTATTTCTCCGGCTCTTAGCCCGGTACACATTGCAAGCATATTTGCAAGTTTTGCCCGTTCATCATTCCACTGGACATTAAAAAGAGCTTGCACAATTTCCGGCGTTAATATTTCCCTTTCGTTATATTTGCCGCTGAAATATACAATGCCTTGTGTTATATCTTTTGGTATTAGGTCGTTATTAAAGGCATACTTCAAAGCAGTTGTTCCGGCTCGTACAATGTCATTTTTTGAACCGAAAGATTTAGGCAGTTCTGCAATTTCATCAACAAAGTGTTTGACATTCTGTTTTGTGATTTCTTCCAGAGTTTCTATTTTGTTTTTTCTCAAGAATGGCAACCAATAATTTTTTATATTGCCGTATTCTTTTGAAACGTGTCTTTTGCCGATTGTATGATTTTTTCTTAGTTTTTCTTTGATGTATGGGCTTTTCTCCCATGTCCAGAAATCGAGAAAATAAGTTTCTGCATTATGCAGATTCCCGTTATTGTATACTATGCTTTTTATTATTCCCCGTCTTTTCATTTCTTGAATAACATAGTCCAAATCATCGTTAGATATATCAGCTTGTCTTATAAAAGCTTTTGTTGCTTTTGCTTGAATGGTTTCCGGCTCTTTCCGGGGCTTTCTGATTTCCCCTTTTCTGAACCATTCCCAAGCTACTTTTTCAGCTTGTTTTTTGTCTGTCTGTTTTGTGCTTATTGCTGTTAGATATTTGCCGGATTCTGTTTTGAAGCGCACATAATAAAAAGTGCTGTCTTTTCTCTTGGATAAAGTAAAGGGGATATTGGACATATAAAGCCCTTTCCTTTTTGTAAGTGAAATTTATTTATGTTACAATTTCATGTTACAAAATGATAAAACCTTAAAATGTCATTATCCCGTTTTTGGGGTTAATGTCTGCAATTCCTTATGACATAAAGCATTGCAAAAAAGCCAACTCTCGGACTTGAACCGAGTACCTGCACGTTACGAGGGTGCTGCTCTACCGGGTGAGCTAAGTTGGCAAATATAGAGCTAATATAACAAAATAAATATGGTCGGTCAACTAAAGAAATTAGAAGGGCCTGATAAAGCCTCAAGTGTCAATCTTGAAATTCGTTGTCAAATTATTCGGTGTTTCTTTAGATTTGTCTTTTGAAGAATTTATCTTTATGTTATTATGTAATAACCAGATGAAAAACAGCACAACCAAAATGATATCTTTTATTTTCTCAATGATGCTTGTCTTTGTGGTCATTCTTGTGATCTTTTCGGTAAACATTTTGAACAAGCAGGAAAGCTATGTTGCTTTGTCGGCAGAAGGATATAAAAATCATATTCTGGTTGTAGGCACCCATACAGATGCAGCTTTCTTGCAGGAAGTCTACGAGGGCGCAGCTTCTGTTGCAGACGATTACGACGCGGTTGTAGAGCTGCTTCTGCCAGATTCTCATGCTGATGATGTTTCAATTTCTTCTTGGCTTGAATATGCCGAATACATCGGAGCTTCTGGCGTAATTGCCTATATAGACGACGAAAAAGAGATTGTTAATTCCCCTGTAGACATTACCGGCAAAAAAATTCCGTTAGTGACATTAGGAAACGACAACCCGAATTCAAGCCACATTTCATACATTGGTACTAACAAATATGAGCTTGGAAGACAGCTTGCAAAGCTGGTTAATTCAATAAAGCCGCAAAACGCACAACTGCTGGTGGTAGCTGATACAAATTACAATAGCGAAGCAACAAATATTATGGTTGCCGCTTTTTCAGAAAGCCTCGGTTCTTCATCAAATTTGAGCTGGCACATGCTTGAAACCGGCAGAAACAAAAATGTAAGCTCTGACGAGATAATAAGACAGACTTTCTTGAAAAGACCTGAAATAAATATGGTTATCTGCCTTTCACTTGAAGATACCCTGCGCGTTACACAAAGCGTAATTGATTTGAATAAGACCGGCGACATAAAGATAATCGGTTTTCATGAAAGCGAAAAAACACTGGAGTATTTAAGCAAAGGAATTTTATCTGCTATAATATCGTTCAACCCTGAAAAAATCGGTAAAACTGCAATGAAGGAAATCTTCGACTATAAGCAGAACGGCTATGCAAATGGATATATCGTAAGTGATATCAATATTATAACAAAACAGACGCTGGCGCGGCGGGAACATCTTAAATGAATCTGATACTTGCTGTTAGAAAATGGTTTTTGAACACAACAATACGCAAAAAGCTCCTTTTATCGTTTATTGTTTCAAGTTCCATTATGTGTTTTGTTGTTATATACATCATCTTTATTTTCAGCACAGTCGTAAACTCTGTAGCCATTGCATACAGAAGCAATGCAAAATTAGACGAATATTCAATAAGGCTTTCAGAAATGGAAGCTTCGCTTGAGCAATACATAAAGCTCGGCTCTTTTGACAGCATTGACAGCTATTACCGCCTTAAAGGCAAGATTGAAGGTGAAACCGCTTCTATTTTTGCAACAAAACCCCAGAAGAACGAAATTATTCTGCGGGAATATTCGCTTACAAAGCTTGTTGAGTCTTTTATCTACTATGCTGATGCAGCGGTGGCTGCGCGGCGGGCAAACAACATCGGTGTTTCTGACATGTGGTACACAAAAGCGGGCAGGGGCTACAAGCTGATTAACGCGAATATTCTTGAGCTGAGCAACCTCTATTTTCAGCGAAATATCCGCGAATACAAGAAGGCGCTTGAAAATTTGCGGAGCGTTTCGTTTTTCTGCATTTTGATTGTGATTTTGATGGCTTTGCTTGATTTGCTGTTTGTCTATATGCTTGTAAATAACATTACGCAGCCGCTTGAAAAAATCTCGAATGTTGCGAACAAACTTGCTGACCGCGAATTTGATATTCCATTATTGCCGTCAAACACAAATGATGAAGTGGGCAACATCTGCCGCGCTTTTAACGGCATGATTATAAGCATTAGGGAATACATCGACACAATTTGGGAAAAAGCAGAAAAAGAGAACGAGCTGCGCAAAAAAGAAATGGAGATGGCGTCGCTGTACAAAGACGCGCAGCTTAAAGCCCTGCAGTCACAGATTAATCCGCACTTTTTGTTTAATACGCTGAATACTGGTGCACAGCTTGCCATGCTTGAAGACGCGGACAAAACTTCGTACTTTATAACGCAGGTTGCAGATTTTTTCAGGCACAATATTCAGCAGAACAGCATAGACACAACTTTAGAAAACGAGCTCAGCCTTATCGATAATTACGTCTATATTATGAAGATGCGTTTCGGTTCAAAACTGAATTTTGAGAAAACAATTGAATGCACTTCTTTGAACCAGAGAATTCCGACAATGGTGCTGCAGCCTATAGTTGAAAACTGCATCAGACATGGCCTTAAGAATATAGAGAAAGGCGGAATAGTCAGGCTGAATGTTAGCGAAAACAACGATATTATAGAAATAAAAGTAACAGACAACGGTTCAGGTGTTCCGCCGGAAATTAGAGAACAGCTTTTAAGCGAGAAAGGCGAGGTTATAACTAACAAAGAAAAATCGGCAACTTCAGAGCATGGTGTCGGTTTGTATAATGTAATCTCGCGCCTGAGGCTGTTTTATTCAGATATTTCGGTTTTTGATATTTTACAGAATGAAGGCGGCGGCGCCTGCTTTGTGTTGAAGCTGCCAAAGACAAAATAGATAATACAAAAAGGTGGGAGTAAAAATGAAGATAAAATTGGCTGCATTTTTTTTGAGCTGTTTGGTTTTGTTCAGCGCATGTTCAAAAAAAGAAATAAACAAATCTGCAGAAAGCCAGGACAAGAAAAACCTGACTATAGGCTTTTCAATTGACAGCTTTGTAATTGAGCGCTGGCGGCGCGACTGCGACATTTTTATAGCTTCAGCTAAAGAATACGGCGCCTCTGTTATTGTTCAGAATGCCGGCAACAGCATAGACGAGCAGATAAAGCAGATTAAATATCTTATAGACCAGAACGTTGATGTTCTGGTGATTGTGCCGAAAAACGCTTCGTCTTTAACAGATGTTATACAAAAAGCACATGCAAAAAATATTCCGGTAATTTCTTATGACAGGCTTATATTAGATGCGCCCATTGATTTGTATGTAACGATTGATACCAAAAAAGTCGGGACTCTTATGGCGGAGGAACTCTGCAAGATAAAGCCGAAAGGCAACTGGTTCTGCATTTATGGTGCAGAAGAAGACTATAATATGCAGATGCTCAAAGAAGGTGTTTTGTCTGCCGTAAAGCTTATAAATACAAGAGCCCACAATGATATAAAAATCGATATGGAATATTTTACAGCCGGCTGGAATTATGATTTGTCTTATAAAAAGATGAACGAAATGCTTGAAGCAAAACGGATTCCGGAAGCTGTTATCTGCGGAAACGATGCAATAGCTGAAAATGTTCTGCGCGCATTGTCTGAGCACCGCATAAACAATGTGGCTGTTTCAGGGCAGGACGCTGACATTGCTGCATGTCAGCGCATTGTTGAAAACAAGCAGACTATTACCGTTTACAAGCCTATTACTCAGCTTGCAAAATGCGCGGCAGAATGTGCCTGTATATTGGCACGCGGCAAGCCGAATATTTCCATTATTACCGGCAATAGCACTATCAACAACGGCTATGGTGACGTTCCGGTTTTGTGGCTTGATCCGCAGGTTGTAACAAAACAAAACATTGAAGACGTAATCATCAAGAACGGCTTTCACACAAGAGAAGAAGTTTACAGAAACATTGATATTGAAGAGGATAATTTATGAAAAAGTGCATTTTAATTGCGGTTTGTTTTTGTCTTGCTGCATTGTGTTTTTCAGTTTCAAGAGACCGCTCAATTATAACTTATAACCTTGAATATTTTTCAAACGGCGCGCAGAAAGAACTGGAATTTTATATTACAGATTCCAGTGCGGTGGTAAACAATTTTGACAAAGCTGTTTTGAATGCAAAGAAAACCTTTACAAGTGACAAAAAGCTGCATGAAGACTTGTCAAGTGAGTTTAATTATAGATTCAGAATTGATTTTTATTACGATATTAACACCAAAAAGTCATATTATGTAAAAAACGGCTTTAATGTTTATGACTGCAAGAATAAAGTTTCTCTTGATCTTGATAATCTTATAAGAGATGTTTACGGAAACTTTTCAACTTATGCAGTTGAGCATTTTTATAAAGACGGAATTTTAAAGCAGGATAAGCTTTCTGGAACAAAAAGAGTCTGCTTTTATCTTGATTCAAGGCCATTTGCAATGGAATCAACCGGCGAAATTTGTGACCGCGGCAACATTGCGTTTTTAGACTGTGATTTGAGGACTGCTCCAAAAATTGTGAATCAGGTAAAAAACTCAAGACGCATTCCAAACGGCTTTGCTATTAAAGAAGCTTTAATAGAGGGTAGCTATATTATGGTAATTTATCATGGCGACAAAGTAGATAAGACTTTCAGGATTGTGAATTCAAAAAATGCTTATGATGATTCTGACAATTTGCGCAAAGTTGCCGTTGCCAATGATCTTCTGGTTTTGTCTGTAGAGTTCATGATTGCAAACTGGTTTTAAATTAGGGGCACGACACCGCTCTACTTCGGAGGCGACGGTTTCTTGCCCCTAAAACCCCATTCTTCCTCAGCACCGTTCAAGGGGATATCCCCTTGAAAATCCCCTTTCTATTATGTTTTTGAAGTTCTTTTAATGTGTACTGTTTATTCCATCTTTCAAGTTTGCGTTTACGCAAACTTGGTCGTTTCGCTTGTTGAACTAAAACTAAAGATAAATCCTAAGGCGAAACACGAACATATAGTCGTCTGTAAATGTTAAATCATCTATGGATTTCATTATGAAACTCCTTTAAAAAAAAATCATAATTACTATCAAAATAAAATTCGTTTTTTTGTGTGTTTTCGCGAAAATTCTTGTAAAATCTTCAATTTATTCTCCGGTTGCCCAAAGATGTTGAGAATTCGCATTTTTGACGATAATTAAAAGAATATGCAAAAATTTATCCGGCTGTTTTTATGCCTTTATATATGCCTAATTTTAATTTCATGTGTCTCAGATAAAGATTCTCAGACTGATACTTTTCCGGAAACAGAAAATTCTTCGGAAGAGAAACTGCTTAGCAGAAAAGAAATAATTCAATTAATTGAAAGAACTATAACTGACACAGAAACTGAAGCCGTTCAGAAGGGCGTTATTCAGGAAAAACCAAAAACAGAAAAAGCTTCTCAAAAAGAAAAAATCGAAAGTGCTCTGAATTTTCCTTTGCCGGAAGTAAAAAGCACCCGGGAAATTGCTGACTTTATAGAAAAAAATTATACCGACAAATTAGAAATTCCTTTTGAGTCTTATTCCGGCTCTTTGGAACTGCCTGACAGAGAATTATTGCCTTTTGGTGCGCTTGTGCTTGAGTCTTATCGGCTTGCATACCCCGACAAAAAGATGAAAGTCTACGAAAAAGAGGGTGACTGGTGCATTGAGCTTGAGAATATGGTATTTGCCTGGGCAGACGGCAGGTTGCTGCCTTTTAACAAGCGTGTAGAGGCTGAAAACTACGGCAAGCAGATTATTTATCCGAATACCGGCAAACCGCGGAATCCAAAGGCTTACACTCAAGAAGAAATTGCTGAATTAATGAAGAAAGGCACAAAAGCTGCGCTTGCAGCGGAAAAGCCGGTTGATTCCACTTTTACGCAGTTTCTGCTTCAGACAAATGACCGCATTGTTACAGAACGCAACATAAGATCCATGACTTTTTTGGGGCACAGGCTTAATGTGCACAAAATGGTTCTGCCGTTTTTTGAGAAAATCGACAGCGAAATAAAGGCGCTTGCAAAAACAGATAAAGAAGTTGCCAAATTTGTTGCAGATCTTTCTGAAGTGGGCTGCTATAACTGGCGCACAATCGACGGAACAGCAGGCAGAAGAAGCTACCACAGTTATGGGCTTGCAATTGACATTGCGGTTAAAGGTAACAAAAAGCCCACCTATTGGGAATGGGTGAGAACTTGGAACAGCAAATGGATGCTTGTGCCGCAGTCTAGTTTGTGGCTGCCGCCAGAACCTGTAATTAAAATCTTTGAAAAGTACGGTTTTGTCTGGGGCGGCACTTGGGACGAGTATGACACCATGCACTTTGAATACAGACCTGAACTTGCGGTTCTGGCATATTTGTACATGGCTGACGAAGAATAACGCGTAGAATTCCGATTTTCATAAAATCTTAAAAAAAATTCACAAATTTCCTCTAAAGCACACAAAAAAAAATACTTTTTTCTGATATTAAAGGCATGAACATTTTTAGTTTTTCACCCTTTGGTTACGAAGGGGCCATGGTTAATGTAGAAGTTGATTTACGCCGGGGTATTCCGTCTGTTGATGTTGTCGGTCTTGCAGATGGAGCCGTCAAAGAATCTCGTGAAAGAATGCGTGCCGCTATCCGCAACTGCGGGTTTGAGTTTCCGCAGGACAGGGTACTCATAAGCCTTTCGCCTGCTGATGTAAAAAAGGAAGGCGCGGGCTTTGACCTTGCAATTGCACTGGCGGTTCTTGCTGCAAAAAACAGCTTTGACGGCGGTGAAGATTGTCTTGTGATGGGCGAGCTTGACCTTTCCGGAAACGTGCGCCCTGTCAGGGGAATAAATGCCGCCGTTTCTACTGCCCGTGAGCAGGGCATAAAATGGTGCATTATTCCCTCTGAGAACGAAAGGGAAGCTTTAAATTGCGGGCTTGGAGTATGCGCTGTTGAAAATTTGTCAAAAGCGTTTGAATGCCTTGCTTCTGCGGTGAAAGGCGAAAAACCGTACTTGAAAACAGCTGCCCCGGATTCAGCTTTTCAAGAAACAGAAGAAGTTTGCTTTGTGCCGCTCGAC
>CAMJMF010000027.1 GCA_946406925.1 uncultured Spirochaetales bacterium
AAACAGAAGTTCCGCACCTTTACAACATCTCGCTGGTAAACAAAAACGGGCTTCCATACAATCTTACCCAAAACAAAGCCCTGCCCGCCGGCACTTACAATCTTTATTTTGAAGGCTACGACCCTCAGCCGCCTTTTAAAGTTACAGTGCTTATAAACGGAAAAGAAGCTGAAACAATTACATATAACATGCTGAAAAAAATCGGGCGCTCGCTTTTTGTCGGCGGCAAGCGCAACTATCCTTTTGATGCAATTTTTGCAGGGCAGAAGAAACAGCTGCTTGCTACAACCTCTCTGACAAAAGGAAAAACACTGCTTGTTATTCAGTCTTTTGATTTGAACGGCAACGAAAAGAACATTTCTTATACGCTTGATATTTATTGATCAGCTTACCGCAAACGGCGGTGCATTACCACAAAAACAAAAACGGCTGTCCGGGATGCCGCAAAAGCGGTTCCGACCAGCCGTTTTTTTTCTAATACGCTTAAAACAGTTTTTTAACCGTACAAATGTTCAAATTCATGCAGCTTTTCAAGCGCGCGTTCTTTGCAGCCGCCGCAGACTGTTCCAATTTTTGTTTTAGCCTGCAAATCTTCCCAAGTTCTTGCACCTGCTTTAAATGCGTCTTCAATATCGCGCTCTGTAATATTCAGACAAGTGCAGATAACGTCTACAGCTTCTGAACCGGCAAGAGAAGGCAAGCCCTTCTTTGCGCAATAATCATCGATGGCAGCGCGCAAAGCCTTGTCACCAAGCACAGAACAGTGAATCTTGTTATCAGGCAGACCGCCGAGCTTTGCAACAATGTCCTGCGGCTTAAGCTTGTAAGCTTCTTTTATGTCCATTCCCTTGATGGCTTCTGACAAAATAGAAGTTGAGGCAATTGCACTTGCACAGCCGTATGTCTTCCAGCGCACATCTTTAATTGTTGTGCCCTCAATTCTAAGCAGAATCAGCATCTGGTCGCCGCACTTGATGTTGCCGACAATTCCGCGGGCATCGCATGGCCATGCTGATTCATCTTCCATAAGTACGTTCTTTGGATTTGTAAAATGTTCTTTTACAATGTCGCTATATAACCATTCCTGAATAGATGACATAATCGTTCTCCTTTTTTATTTTGCTGAATAAACAGTTGACATCTTTCTTAGATTTTCAATTATTGGCGGAAATTTCTCTAAAATATAGTCAACGTCTTCTTCTTTTGAATACAAACCGAAACTGAAACGGATTGAACCGTGAGCAAGCTCAGGACCAAGACCGGTTGCAAGCAGAACATGGCTCGGCTCAAGACTTCCCGAAGCACATGCAGAACCTGTAGACACAGAAACGCCCAATAAGTCAAGATGAAGCAGTATTGCCTCGCCTTCTGCGCCCGGAAAAGAAATATCTATAGTGTTCGGCAGCACCTTTTCTGGGTGTCCGTTTACTTTTATATCCGGAATTCTTGCAAGTAGCCCGTCGCGGAGCTTATTGCGCAAAAATCTTGTATGTTTTTCGTATTCAGCAAGATTCTGTTTTGCAAGTTCCGCAGCATAGCCGAAAGCCGCAATAACAGGCGCATTGTATGTTCCTGCTCTCAAGCCGTGTTCCTGGTGGCCGCCCAAAATAAACGGCGAAACAGGTGCACCATGCTTTACAAACAGAGCACCTACACCTTTCGGCGCATAGATTTTATGTCCTGAAATTGTCAGATAATCAACATTCCAGTCTTTTACATCAACCGGAATTTTGCCTGCAGCCTGAACAGCGTCTGTGTGGAAAAGCGCGCCGGCATCATGAGCCATTGCGGCAAGCGTCTTTATATCTTGAATTGTGCCGATTTCATTGTTTGCGGTCATAATTGAAACAATAAGCGGCTGTTGGGCAAGCAGCTTTTTGTAGGCGTCCATATCAACAACACCATAAGCATCAACAGGCAGACGCTGAACATCAAAACCAAAATCAGCAAGACGCTTGCTTGATTCAATAACACAAGGATGTTCTATAGCGCTTGTAACAATCAGCTTTCTTCCCTTCTCTTTTGAATACGGAATCATAGAGTTAAAAACTGTATTGTTTGATTCTGAACCGCCGGAAGTAAATATAATTTCACTTGATTCTGCGTTTATTAAAGCCGCTACCTGAGAGCGTGCCTTTTCAAGATGCTTTGAAACATTACGTCCGTCAGCATGAAGACTTGAACCGTTTGCAAAAAAATCAAGCTCCTGCACAAAAAAGTCACGCACCGGTTTTGAAATCGGAGCTGTGGCATTATAATCCATATATATTCGTTTTATGTCACTCATTTAAATTCTCCCATACATCAGTATTAGAATAAACTAACAAAAAAAACAATAGCCCCAATCGTTAATTTTTTTGCTCACGTTGTAAATATAGCGATTTTTTTCTATAATTGGAAGTGGAAACGAAAAGTTTTACAAGAATAAGGAGATTAACATGAACAGCTTTAAAAGCTTAAATAATAGAACAGACGAAATAGACAGAATTTTTTCAGGAACAGCACCGTCTTTTGACGATGTGCAGCAAGCCCTAAAAACAACAATTCTTTCAGCGTCAGGCTGGCGGCGCGTGTTTGCAGCATCTAAAGGCCAGCAGGACAAAACACCTGACATCGGAGCCGTAAACGCAGTGCTTGCCGCCCTTATGGCACAAGCTTTCTGCGCTTTTATAAAAGACAAAAGCGGCAAAGCTTCTCCTGTTGTTGCGCTTGCAACAGACACAAGGCCAACCGGCGCTTCTATTGCAGATGCAATGCTCCGCGTGCTTATAAAAAACAAGATAAATGTGCAATATCTTGGAATAAGCGCCGCCCCGGAGATTATGGCATACAGCCACCATGTTGACGGCTTTGTGTACATTTCAGCAAGCCATAATCCAATCGGGCACAACGGCGTCAAATTCGGCACAAACAACGGCGGAGTAATTGCCGCAGGCGATGCAGCTGTTCTTGCAGACAGCTTCAGGGCGCTTTGCAACCAGAAAGACTGCATTGAAACAGCTAAAGAACTTTGCACTTTTGAGGACGCTGCTTTATTAGATAAAGCCTATTCAGATTCAGCCCAATTCAAGGCAAAAGCTTTAGATGCATACACAGATTTTACGGCTGAAGTTGTTTCTGATAAAACAGACAAAAAATCACAGGACGAGTTTTTCAATCTTTTGAAGAACAACAGCAGTACAACGCCGATAACCGTTGTTACAGACATGAACGGCAGTGCCCGTACACTTTCAATAGACAGAAAATTTTTGACAGAACTCGGCATTACTTATCATGCAATTAACGACAAGCCCGGCAATATAGTTCACGAAATAATACCAGAGCCGGAAAACCTTGTTTTTTGCGCTGAAGAAATGACAAAGCTTCACGCCAGTTTAAAGAACACAGACAATGAGCCGATCTATTTAGGCTACATGCCCGATTGCGACGGCGACCGCGGCAACATTGTTTTCTGGAACAAAGACATTCAGAAAGTTGAAGTTCTAAAAGCGCAGGAAGTATTCGCACTGTCTGTGCTTGCGGAGCTTTCGTTCTGCATTTACCAGAATGGAGAAAACCAAAAACTCGCCGTTGCAGTAAACGACCCGACTTCAATGCGCATAGAAGAAATTGCACAGGCTTTCGGCGCAAAAGTTTTCCGCGCTGAAGTCGGAGAGGCTAATGTTGTTAATCTTGCGCGCGAAAAACGTCAGGAAGGTTATGTTGTGCGCATTTTGGGCGAAGGTTCAAATGGCGGAAATATTACACACCCTGCCGCGGTGCGCGACCCGGTAAACACGCTGTTTGCCCTCTTGAAGCTGCTTCTGATAAAAGACACTCCGCAAAAGACTGGGCTTTTCCATGACTGGTGCAAAAAGTCAAAGCAGGAAGCCAAATACCGCGAAAATTTCAGTCTTTCAGACATTATAGCTACTCTGCCGGAATATACCACAACAGGCGTATCTGAAAAACGCGCAGTCGCAGCTGTTACACAGAGCGACCATTCAAAATTAAAGGCTGCATATCAAAAAGTTTTTGAAGCTGAATGGAACGCAAAAAAAGCTGAATTGCAGCAGAAATGGGGCTTTGAAGCCTACGAGCCGCTCTGCAACAACGGCACAACTGAAACGCGGAACCTTACAGATTACAGCGTCTCTAAAAAAGGCGGCTTGAAAATTCTTCTGAAAAACGCCGCAAACGAGAACCTTGCATTTTTATGGATGCGCGGTTCGGGCACAGAACCTGTATTCCGCATAATGTGCGATGTAAAAGGCAATAATGCCGCCGAAGAAAAAGAACTTCTGCAATGGCACACTTACATGCTTTTAAAAGCAAACGAGATTTCGCTTAAATCAACAATCTCGCCGCAGAGCAGCGAGGTATGTTGTTCTTAAAAGGTATTGCAGTCGGGTTTAATACCCCTTTTTTCGCCCCAGAGGGGCGGGGTATTAAACCCTCCGCACGAATAGACTTGAAAACAATACAAAAGCTTTGAAAAATCCGCAATATTCAGACATTTTTTACATCTTTTTGTGTTGCGTAAAAACAATGCGTATGCTAAAGTTAATTCAAGTTTTGAAATATCTTTAGGGAACCTCTAAAAACTTCAGTTTTTAGAGGTAACTTTGAAAATGCGATGTTGTAAATCGCGCCATTATAGCGATTTACAACTCGGCGGCAATCTCTAAAAAGTCACGATAGTGAGTTTTTAGAGGTGCCCTTGATCTTAATTTTAACTAAGGAAGGAAACCATGGGCGTTCGCGGTGAATTGTTTACAAAACAGGTAATACTG
The DNA here is from genome assembly GCA_946406925.1 of uncultured Spirochaetales bacterium. Taxonomy (GTDB): domain Bacteria; phylum Spirochaetota; class Spirochaetia; order Treponematales; family Treponemataceae; genus UBA1240. The sequence goes on from CAMJMF010000027.1 coordinate 4,773, forward strand.
GATAACAGGTCGTATTTCTTCAATGTAAAGGAAAATCGGGCTGGTGACGTATTTTTGCAGGTTGTAGAAAGCAAGAACAAAGAAGGCGCAGAATTTGACCGTCATGCAATTGTAGTTTTTGCAGATGATATGCAGAAATTCTGCAAAGGTCTTGAGGAAAGCCTCGGATTTATTGAAAAAGACCGGAAAGCAAAGGCTAAAGCAAGGGCAGAACGCAAGCTTGAAAAAGACGCAAAATACGGCCCTAAAAAGAAGATTCACCGCAACAGCAAAGACTCTGACGAAGCACCAGAGCAGATTCACAAAAGCCCTGTAAAAAGAACAGGCCGCGTTCACGTAGTTTCAAAACTTCCTGAAAACCAATAAGCAGATAACAGACATTTCCGCGCCTTACGCGGAAACATGGCAGGCTAATATGAAAAGGTCTTTCTCTGAATAGGAGAAGGACCTTTTTCTTTGCAGACAGCACGGTGAGCCTTAGTCGGGTAGCCTTTGTGCTGAGCATAGCCATATTCAGGGTAAAGCCTGTCAAATTCGCACATACGGCGGTCGCGGTCTTCTTTTGCAAGAATAGAAGCCGCCATTACAGGCTGATAATTTCCGTCTGCTTTTGGCTCGGCGCGACATTCAACGTCAATTTTCGGGCAGAAAGTGCCGTCAACAATAGCGCTTACATCAGCCCGGCTGAAGCCTTTCTTTTCAAGCATGGTGCACATCTTTTCAAACGCGCGCTGCATTGCCAGAAGCGAAGCATTCAGGATATTTATTTCGTCGATTTCAACATGAGAAGCTTCTGCAACCCCATAAGCGAGAGCGTGCTCTTTTATAAGCTTTTCCAGCTCAGCACGCTTTTTTGGAGAAAGCTTCTTAGAGTCATTCAAACCATCTATCGGGCAATTTTCGTCAAGAATTACAGCAGCAGCCGTAACAGGCCCCGCCAAAGGTCCTCTGCCCGCTTCATCAATTCCGCAGATTAATTTATTCATTCTGAAACCTTTTAAAACAGAGGAGCAAAACCCTTTTTGCAAGAAGAATCGTACCATAAAGGCACAAAGTCGACACTTGTGTGCATTTCATTCTGGAATACGTTCTCGTCAAAAGCATAGACAGTCGCAAAAAGCTCTGCACATCTTGCCTGTTTTGCAACAATAATGAAACGCGGTGATTCAAGCTCAAAAAGTGAATCAGACAAAGAAAAAGCTACGGCAGTTTCGCCTGAAAGAGAAAAGCGGTCACTGTCAGAACGAACTGAAGAATGCAGGCACTGAACGCCTACAGCCTGTCCCAAAGTCTGAACAGTAATTCCGCTGGAATTCATACCGAGCTGGCATTTTACAGCCTGAATTAATCCCTGCGGCGTGCTTATATTTGATACAAGCTCACATTTTTCGATAGACACATTTGAATCGCGCGCATCAATCAGCGGAACACCTGTTGTCAGGAAAGAGCGTACATCCTGGTCGTAGACTTTTTCAAGCATGCAGTTTTCAAACGCCACATTTGAATTGCGTATAATCAGGCCTGAATTGTTCTTAAACGAAAGACACGCATTTTCATGGCCGACAAAGCGGCAGTCCGAATTGACCGCAAGACTTTGGGTAATTACAAAAGCGCCCTTTAAGTGAAGCACTGTCTTTTTTCTGGAATTAACTACAGCAAGCGCGTCAAAGATAGAGCCGAAAGGTCTTGTGGAAGAACCGTCCGCATCAAGTGCAAAGCGGCTTGAAGCATCTACATAAATATTGTTTGTTGCAACAGAAGAACGTACAGCAACTGTCTCACTTTTATTGCCGGCAGAATCCTTTGTATAGGCATAAACCGTATAAACCGAATTGTTCTCGCCGCCGCCCAGAATAAGTTTTGTACCGGCAAAAGGCATGAACACAATATTGTCATCAGGTTCGGCATCATGGGCAAGAGGCGAAACCGACTCGCCGAAATCCAAAGCCGTAGTTCTTGTGTCGATTGCGGTATATACATCATCAGTTGAAAAAACAGACACAGCAACAGCGTTATTGCCCGAAATTGCATCGTCCTCAATTGACAAAACAGGCGCTTTCGGCGGCAGCTTATCAATCGTAAAAGAAACAGCTATTTCGCCCTGCCGGATATTTCCGTAATAAACAGGCAGAAGCAAATCAAAACGGCGCTCATCACCGGCAAGCGTATCAATATAAAATGAGGTCAGCGGCTTTGAAACACCGTTTTCATCTTCAATACGGAATGTGTAAAGCGGATTTGAGAATTGAAGCTCTACGCTTTTGTTTGTAATGCCGCGTTCCGGCAGCCCTGTGACAGTCGGTCTTTCCGGCAGCACTATAGATTCAATATGAGAGCCGGTCTGCCAGCTTATTTTGTGGCTTCTGGTTCTGTCCAGATAAAACGGCTCAACATAAACCTGCCATGCACCGTCATCAATGGAATACATAAGGCGCTGCCCTGCTTTGAACAGCACAAAGTTCCAGTCAATAATCTGAAGCGGCGAGCTGAACGTCTTGTCTTGAATCATTGAAGTTTTCGGCGCGTCATTTGTAGTAATTACATAGCGGTAAACAACAGAACCACTCGTTATTTCAAGCGGAAGCATGGCATTTACGCACGAAGGCAGAGTCTGGTACAAAGTTCTGCCGCTTAAAGCCGCGTCAAGATGTGCACCAATTCCGTAAGTGAGATTCTGCGACACAGGCACAGGCTTCTGCACGCCGCAGACAACAAGCGGATTAAGCATTGAAACCGAAAGAGGCGGCTTAACGGCTGCCGGTTCATTCACAACATATGAGATTTTTTTTCTCGTCATAGTTCCGTCACCATGAACGGCAACAAGATTCAGCGTAACTTCTCCGCTCAAATCGATTAACACAGGCCCGTCATAAGCAAAACCAAAATCAAGCGGATCATATTCGCTGAAAGAGTAAAAAACCTCTGTTTCAGGTGCACAGTCTAAAACAAGCACCTGCTTATTCGCCCATGTTCCGTTAACCGGGCTGATAACTTCAAATTTATGTGAATTAACGTCTTGAACGACGTTTTTTCCGAGCATTATTTCATGGCTTTTTGTTCCGCCGTAAGTTTCTGTCCAGGCAACTACAGTGTCGTTGTGGCTTATCGCCAGAGTTTCGCCGTTCATTGCAGAACCCACAGATATGCGCCCTGTAAATGAATCAAAGACCCTGTAGCGCACAATATAATTCGCTCTTACAAAAAAAGTGTAGACGTAACCGCTTTTTGTACGCTGAACGCTGTATGACGGCACTGAAATTGACTGTGCAAAAACAGAAGAGAATAAAATTAAAAAACAGCAGATTGCGATATATTTTCGAGAAAACATTTTTTTTATTAAATTACGTTTTTTAATTATCAAACAGCTTTCTTCATTGAAAGCTGTCTGTGATTCACGCTTTTCCAAGGAGAGGTTCAAGTGCAGTCCTCAATTCAGGGTCATCTTTGTAATAGTTCTGTTCAAGTTCTTTAGCAGAAAGTCCTACAAGTTCATGGCTCATATAATGAATCCATCTGTCTTCATCTTCTGAATGAATCTCAAATTTGCGGCACCAGTAGTCAGGCTGAATAGGCAGCTGCTGTTCGTGGTAGGTGTAATACTTATAGTCGTGTACTGCAACTTTTATGTCGTCCCGCGGAATTCCTTTTTCCAAAAGAACTTCAACAAGATAATTAATGGTTCTGCCTGTGTCGAAAATGTCGTCAATAAGCAGAATCTTGTCGCCGGGACGCAGATGTTCAGGTGAATAAGTCCAGCCGTCAATCATTACTTTGTCGTGGGCACGAATGTCTGTATAAGAGCGGGCTACAACAGCCGCATACAAAACAGGGTGAACGTCTTTTCTTGCAATTTTAAAATATTCGCTGACGACATTGCCCACATAAGCGCCGCCGCGGAGAGAAACGTAAATAACATCAGGTATAAAGCCGTCCTGAAGAATACGGTGAGCCATTTTAAGAGCACCGTTTCTGACTTTATCATAAGGCAAAAATTCTTTAATCATAGGAAACCTCGCAAAAAAAGACAGACATAAAATCGCTATAATTTTACACCGAAGGAATCAAAAAAACAACGGCTTTATCTGTTTTTTAAGAAAACTTTTGTCTTGTCGATTTTTGCCGGATATTGCTCGCAGTAGACGATTTTGCCGTCAATAAAGCCGAGGCGCACAATTTCGGTGTCCTCTGCGCCTTTCATGTCTTCCATGCCGTTAAAGACAAAGTTGCCGAGCGAATAGACGATAAGCGAGCCGCCGTTCCAGACGCTAGGCTGAAGCACATGCGGGTGCGAGCCAAAGACGGCAGAAGCCCCTGCACTGCAAAGGCTTTCATAAAAGGTTTTCTGGCTTTCATTCGGCTTAAAATGATATTCTTCGCCGCCATGCACATTTACAATTACGCAATAACCGACGGCTTTTTCAGCTTTTACCGCTTCAATAAGCTTGTCGCTCTGCCAGAGAATTCCGGCTTTAGATTCTGTGGCGGCTGCCTGTTTTTTGCCGTTAAAGCCTGAATTTTCAACAGGGTACGCGCCGCAGGAGATAATCGAAAATTTCTGTCCGTTCACTTCTGTATGATAGAATTTTTCAGCTTCTTTGATGTTATGCCCTGCCCCGCTTGTCGCAAGCTCAAATTCGTCAAGCGCATTCAAAGTGTCAACGAACCCCTGCTCGCCAAAATCATAGCAATGGTTGTTCGTCAGCATAAAATAATTGAAGCCGCATTTTTTTAGAATGCCAAGAATCTTTTTGTTAAACTTAAAAGTGTAAGTCTTTATTGCATTTGCATTTGAATCTGTCACCGCGCCTTCAAGATTGCCTATAAGAATATCGTTCTTTTGAAGCACAGGCAGCGTAGAGCCAAAAACCTGCTCAAGACCGTCTGCTTCATTAAGCAGAATCTCCTGCACACCGCGAGCAACCATAATGTCGCCGACGGCAGCTACAAACACAGGCTTTTTTGCGCGCTCTTTAATGCTGAAAACGTGCTGACACCATTCGTCAATTTCTGCCGCCTTTGCTAAATCCAAAAAGTGACAGACCGCGTAGACGTTCTTTCTTAACTGATAGTTCTCGTCTCCAGCATAAGAGCCGCCAACAGTAAGCGCACGCTCACCGCTTTTAATGCCGTCAAGCGTAGAAAGCCGCACATCTAAATCAGGCGGCACAACCTGCGCCCCGGCTTTTGCTGTCTCAAGATTATCTTCTATTAATGGAAACCAATCTTCAGCATTTATAAGATAAGCTTTTTTTTCAGCGGTTTCTTCAGGCTCAAACGGCTGAAAAGCGAATCTTTCTTCTATATTAATAACGGCTGAAAGCCTTGCGAGTTTTCCGGCTAAAGTTTCTGACTTCTGCTGAAAGTCAGACTGACTTATAACATAAAAGCCTTTTTCCGGCAGAAGATTATCTCTACTCAGGCTGTCAAAAAGCTCATCTTCAACACAGACATAAGGTTTCTGCATTGAAACAAAAAGCGCCCAAACTGCGGCAAGCAATGCGGCTGTGGCAAAAACAGATATCAGAATATAGAACTTTTTCATTTTCAGCCCTGCTCTTTATGCTGTCTCAGCACGCGCCTGTAAAAAATCACGAAACAAACTACATGAACACAAAACGTTATAAGCCATGACACAGGATAAGACAGGTAAACAATTCTAGGCGTGTGAAATTTTGGAATTTGAAAAACTGTTGAAAGCCAGACAAGCCTTAATCCGCATGCGCCAATCAAAGAAACCACCATCGGCGTTACCGAATAGCCGATACCGCGAAGGCCGCCGACCATTACATCCATCATGCCGCAAAGAAAGTATGTGCTTAAAATTACAGAAAGTCTCACCATTCCGGCTCTTATAACGTCGCTGTCTGCAGAAAAAAGCCGCAGTACAAACGGCCCTGAATACAAAAGCCCAAAACCAGCCGCCGCGCCTGCAACAATTACACAGCCCTGAGCCGTAAGCACAATCCGCTTTATGCGCTTGTAATTTCCGGCTCCGGCATTCTGACTTGAAAATGAAATTGCCGCCTGATAAAACGAGTTCATCGCAAAATATACGATTCCTTCCAGATTTGTTGCGGCGGCGTTGCCTGCCATAACCGTAGAGCCAAAACTGTTGACAGAAGACTGAATTACGGTGTTTGAAAGCGCGAAGACACAGCCCTGAAAACCAGCCGGAAGCCCTACTTTGACAATCTGCCGGAATTTATGTCCTTCAATTTTAAGGTGCTTGAAATTCAGTTTTATGGCGCTGTTTTCTCTGCAAAGGCAGCTTAGAATAAGAACAGCTGAAATAAACTGCGAAATTATTGTTGCCAGGGCAACGCCTGCTACCTCCATATGAAAAACAAGAACAAAAAGCAGATTCAGAATAACATTGAGCACACCGGCAAACATAAGATAATAAAGCGGTCTTTTTGTGTCACCAACAGCACGCAGAATAGCACTGCCAAAATTGTAGACCATCATCGGAATCATGCCCAAAAAGTAAATGCGGAGATAAACCGTAGCTTTCGGCAGCACGTCTTCAGGTGAAAGCATAAGGCGAAGAAAAAGCCGTGCGCCGACAACTCCGGCAACTGTAAGTATAATTCCGCTTACAATGCCGAGCGTTATAGACGTGTGAACCGCTTGAGAAACATTGTCATTGTCTTTAGCTCCAAAATATCTGGCGACAACTACGTTTGCACCGATGGAAAGACCTATAAAAAGATTTGTAACTAAATTTATGAGCGCTGTGTTCGAGCCTACAGCCGCCAGAGCAGTCGGACCTGCAAATCTGCCTATAACAACAATGTCAGCAGCATTAAACAGAATCTGAAGAATGCTTGAACACATAAGCGGAACGGTAAACCTGAGCATTCTGCTCAAGATCGGTCCGTTCAGCATATCCATTTCATAGTTTTTTGATTTTGCCTTCACCATATGCCACATAATAGCACAAACATGAGATGTTGCACATCAGGAACTGTTAAAGTAAAACTTTAGGCACTGCGATGCTGCTGTTCAATTTGTCTTAATTCATATCTATAGTTATCAATCATGTTATTTAAGTTTTCTTCTGAATTTTTTATAATTTCTTTATTGAATAATCCCAAGAAGCGCAAAGAGTGTCCTTGTTTTAAACAGAACAACGCCGATTTTGCATATTCAACAGCTTCTTCGTACTTTTTATTATAACCGGCAGATTTTGCCTTTTCAGTATAATAAATACAATAAACATACTGCAAATCTGCTGCTTCAAACGTTCCTTTATTGAACTTTGGAATCGCAAAATCCATTTTTTTTATATCATTACACAGATAAGCTACAATAGCATATTTTATATAAAACATAAAATATAAATCACTTGGATTTTCTACATTTTCAAAAGCAGGAACAGCATCTTCAAAGGCCTTAGCTATCTTTTTCATAGGGATTTTATCATCGTTTGTATAAACAATAGCCATAAGGTATGCAGCGGCTGGAATATTTTTCTTCTTTGGAATAAAAAAAGCAAATTTTGCTGCATCTGTCGCAGTTGAACCTTTATTATTTATCTCCTTCATAGTCAAAATCCAGTTTGCAGCTTCTTTTGAAGGCTTATAAACTGCATCTTTATACGTCAATATGGGGTTATTATTCCTTTTTTTGCCCGGAAATTTTGTGCCATGATAAGAAAAAACTCTGCCTTTGTCTTTTTCAGAAACGGCTATATCGTATTTCTTTATGCAATCTAAAACTTCCTTTAAATAAGCATTGTAATCTTTACCGTCAGAAATTGCATAAAATATCCGCCCAAAAGCATAATGAACAGCATAATCTTCCCATGAATCATACACATTTATAAGCTCGTCTATAAACGGCTTTGCAAGTTCTAAGGCCTCTGCTTCTGTAAACCAGCCGGTTGCAATGCTCCATCTTAAAATTGAAAGTACACGCCCATAATCCCATGCAAGCAGACCGTATTCACCTAAAAGGTTCTGCATTTCAGCAACAAAATAAGATCTGACAATCAGATAAAATTCCATACAGTCTTTTATGGCAATTTCTTCAACGGCAGCCTGCACTGATTTTTGTGTCGTCTGATTAAGTCTCTCTTTTAACTTGTCGTAGGTAACAGAATGCCCAAGCTTGCGGAGCCTGTAATCTTCAATAAGTATCAGAACATCCCCTCTTGAATAAAGCTCCCATGAATTTTCTAATATCTGCTGTGAAACACTTTTTTTACCGATAGGAATATACTTTTCAGGATTCACACTAGTTATGCTCAAACTATTCTGTTCCATTAAAGGTTCTGACAAAAGGCAGAACCATTTTTCATCTTCAGAGAGATTGTTCCAAGCTTCGAGCATCTGGCTTGAAGCATCTGCAAAAAGCGCAATACCGAAACAAATAAAGATAAGCACCAAACCAAGTTTTTTCATTATCATCTCCTCTAAGCAGCATTGACTTTTGGATCTTTTACTTTTTTATTGTTCTTTTCAATATCCTGATTGTAGCGCTCTAAAATAAACTTTTTTACTTCTTTCAGCTTTTTTTCCTTTGCTTCAATATCAGGTTTCATCATATCTACAGTAAGAAATCCCGAAGTACATCTATTAAGAACCTCAAGACTTTCATCAGATTTTTCCAGATAAAATTGCGCACTTTCCAAATCGCGTGCTTCATAATATATATAAGCACTTGAAGAATATATATCAAAAAGACTGAATTTCATAATTGTATCGAATGCTGATATAATAATCTTAATATCACCATTCAACGGAAAATCATCTTCAGCTTGTTTTAAACTTTCAATAGCTAAATTAGTATAATTTTCCGCATCAGAAAGAATTATGTCTATATTTTCAAGGTTTTTGTCTGTTTTCAGAAGCTTGCTTAATTTAATTATATTATAAAAGGCAGCCAGATAATAACAGTGCCTCTCGTTCTCCTGACTTTCCATCAAAAGCCGAAGCGGTTCTATATCATCATTATTATCATCTAAAAATGAAAAGCCATAATATATATATGCAAGGTGATATATATCTTTTTTAGAACCTGCACTTTCTATAACTTTAATATATCCTGGAATATTGTTCACATCATTAGAGCCATAAAAGCAGTCGAGAATCTCCAAATAAGCCATTGCAGGAATATCTGATTTCTCTTTTCGAACTACAGCAAACTTTTCTTTTTCAGCAGCTGAAAGAACTTTCTCTTCTTGACAATTCCATCGCTGAATCAAATACCATTTTGAGGCTTCTTCGCCAGGAGTATAAAATATATCGTCATAAGTCAATATGCGGCTGCCTTCAAGACTTCCGGCAGGAAATTTTATATTATGATTGATAACCTGTTTAGACTTGCTGTTTGAACCAGATGATTCCATATACTTTGTTCTTTCTGCTGCAAGACCTTTCTGATATGCAGAAAAATCCAAGCCATAACGCACCTCATAATAAGACCAGCTCACCGCAAAATGAACGGCAAAGTCTTCCCATGAATCATATATAACTAAAATTGCCTCAATGAAAGGCTGCGCTTGTTTAACAGCTTCTGTTTCAGTAAGCCAACCGACAGCAACGCTCCATCTTAATACAGAAAGAATCCGCACTGTATCCAGTGTATACACATCATAATAACCCAATATATCTTTAGTCTCTGTATAAAAATACAAATCAACAATATTACGGGCATCAAGACATTCTAGCTTTGCAATTTCTTCTATTGAAGAATCAGGATATTTATCCAAAAGTAGCCCGGCTTTTATGAAATGTCTGTTATCACCCCATGTTCCGCTTTTGTATCTGGCAATAAGATTAAGAACATCTTGTTTTGAGTGAAGTCCCCAGTCGTTTTCAAGAAAATTTCTTGACTTTTTACCTTTGTTTTTGGGTTCAGGATTCACAGTTGTCGTACTCATATCAAATCTAGTCAAAAGCGGTTCACTCAAAAGGCACAGCCATTTTTCATCTTCTGAAAGACCATTCCATTCTTTAAGCATCTTGTTATAAGAAGCTGCAAACATTGAAAAACATAAAAAGAAAATCGCGAATATCAACAAAGTTTTTTTCATTATCATCTCCTATATACAGCTGCATCATTATGTGAATTTTTTCAGGCACTGCGCTGTTTTTCAATCTGCCTTAATTCATGTCTATATTTCTCAATCATGCCGTTTAACTTCTTGTCATAATCTCTTAAGATTTCTTTATCGAACAAACCCAAATATTGCAAAGAATCAGATTGTTTTAAGCAGAACAACGCTGATTTTGCATATTCAATAGCATCTTCGTACTTTTTGTTATAACCGGCAGTTTTTGCTTTTTCAGTATAATAAATACAATAAATATACTGCAAATCTGCTGTCTCAAACGTTCCTTTACTAAACTTTGGAATCACAGAATCCATTTTCTTCATATCATTGCTGCAATAAGCTATAAATGCATATCTTATATAAAATACAAAATACAATTCACTTGGATTTTCTACTTTTTCAAAAGCAGGAAGCGCTTCTTCAAAAGCTTTTGACGCCGTTTTTAAAACGAAATTTTTTCCGTTTGTCTGCAGGAGAGCCAGTCTATATGCAGCGGCAGGAATATTTTTCTTCTTTTTAAGAAAAGAATTAGCAGCTGCAGCTTCTGCTTTTGTTGCACCATTTGAATTTCTTTCAACCTTTGCAGCTACTATCCAGCTTGCCGCCTCTTTTGAGGGATTATAAAATGCATCCTTATATGTCAAAATGCGGTTATCATTGCGGTTTTTTCCCGGGAATTTTGCATAATGACAAGTAAAAAATTTGTCTTTTTCATCTTCAGAAACGACTATATCGTATTTCTTTACACATTCCAGAACAAAATTCAAAGACTCATTATAATCTATGCCTTCGTTAATTGCATAAAACACACTTCCCAAAGAATAATGGACAGCGTAATCTTCCCAAGAATCATATGCATTTATAACCTCATCAATGAACGGCTTTGCAACTTCCAAAGCTTCTTCTTCAGAGAGCCAGCCGACTGCAATGCTCCGTCTTATTACAGAAAGCATGCGCCCATAATCCCATGCAAGCAGGCCGTATTCACCCAAAATATCCAGCTTGTCAGCTACAAAATAAAGCCTTGCAATTACATAGCTTTCAAGGCAGTTTTTTACGGCAATTTCTTCAACGGCAGCCTGCACTGATTTTTGTGTTGTCTGACTAAGCAACTCTCTCAACTCATTATACCTTGCAGACGGGCCTGTCCGCTTAAACCTATAATCATTTGCAATAGCTAGAACATCTTCTCTTGAGTAAAGCTCCCATGAATCTTCCAATATCTGCTGAGAAATGCTTCTTTTACCGGCAGGAACATATCTCTCCGGATTCACCGTTGTAATACTGAGCTGATTTGCTTCTATCAATGGCTCTGACAAAAGGCAGAACCATTTTTCATCTTCAGAAAGCTTATTCCATGATTCAAGCATTGCAGTTGAGGCATCAGCAAAAAGAGCAAAGCACAAACAAATAAGCACACACACCAGACCAACTTTTTTCATTCTCCACTCCTCTCTAGGCAGCGTTGATTTTAGGATCTCTAGGCCGCATTTTTCTGTTATCATTGTTTTCCTGATAACGTGAATCAATAAAAGCTTTTACTTCTTTCAGTTTTAATTCCTGCTGTTTAACATCATTTTTAACATCTTTTATACTGAAATAATTAGATTCACCGTTTTTGAGACTTTCAAGATTTTTTTCTGCCTGTTCCATATAAAAAACTGCATTTTCCAAATCCCTGGCCTCGTAATACATATAGGTACATTCTGAATAAAGACTGAACAGATAATATTTCAACACCAGCTCCATAGCCGAAACAACATCTGCTAAATCATCTGTTACAGGAAATTCAGTTTTACCTTTATTAAAACTGTCAATTGCTTCGATTGCATAATTTTCTGAATCTGTAATTATACGGTCTATATTATTTAAGTTAAAGTTTTCGTTATCAAGAAACATTTCACACAGTCTGAGAATGTTATACAAGCCGTTCAAATAATACCAGCTTTTTTCTTTTTCAAGTCTTTCCATTTCAGACAAAAGTAAATCAGCCTGCTCACTTGAGTTATTATTAAGATTAAGAAGAAATGACATGCCATACCATATATAAGCTTTATGAAACAAACTTGCTTTGTATTCTGCTTTATCAATAACCTTAATATAATCTGAAATATAGCTAATATTTTCTGTGCCTTTAGCCCAAGCAAGAATATTCAAGTAAGCCATGCCCGGAATATCGGCCTTTGCTTTTCTAGCCGCTTTTAGTTTTTCTTTTTCAGAAGCAGATAGTTTTGCACCGCTATTCCATTTCCAAATCAAGCACCACATCTGGGCATCTTCACTCGGTGTATAAAATATATCATCATAAGTCAAAACCGGGCTGTCATTCCGGTTTGAGGCAGGAAACTTTATATCATGGCTGTTTGTTGCTTTTGAATTCTTTTTGTTTTTTGCCGGTACATCGTACTTTTTTCTTTCAGCAGCAAGACCTTTCTGATATGCAGGCAGATCATAGTCAAAACGCATGATGTAATAATACCAGCTTAAAGCAAAATGGCAGGCAAAATCTTCCCATGAATCATAGGCATCTAAAAGCTGTGTCATCAATGGCTTTGCAGCTGCTACAGCTTCTGCTTCTGTAAGCCAACCTACAGCTACACCCCATCTTATAACACCAAGAATTCTGACAGCATCTAAAGCAAGAAGTCCATGCTCACCTATTTTATCTTTGGTTTCCGCATAATAATACAAATCTATAATTTTACCGACACCAAGACATTCTTTTGTTGCAATTTCATCTAACGGACGGTCAGGATATTTTTCATACATAGCTTTTGCTTCTATAAAGGCTTGCTCCTCGCCCCAATTTCCATTCAGATATCTTTCAACAAGATTGAGAATATCCTGCTTTGAATGCAACTTCCAACTGTCTTCAAGATATTTTCTTGAGTTTCTGCCTTTGTTCTTGGGCTCAGGATTTACAGTTGTTGTGCTCATATTGAAAGTGCCTAAAAACGGTTCTGTCAAAAGACATAGCCATTTTTCATCTTCTTCACTTTTTGAACCCTTAAGCATAGTAGAGGCATTATTGTTATAATAGTCTCTGCCAAAATTTTTAAGCAGAGCAACACAGGGAATATCTGCTTTTTCTTTTACAATATCATAATATTGATGGCTTTCTTCATATGGAAGATAAACCTCACCGTATCTTATAGCCTTGCGCAATATGTACCATTTTTGTGCTTCTGCGCCCGGCGTATATTTAACATCAGCAAAAGTCAATATGCGGTTGTTATTCTGATTTTTTGCAGGAAATTTTATGTTATGGTTTATAAACTGATTGGCAGATTCCGAAGGCTTAGCATAATTCTTTACAGCAGAATCAATACGACCTTGATAAGCAGATACATAATATCCATTAGCATAAGCATAAAGATACCAGCTGAAAGCAAAATGACAGGCTAGATCTTCCAATGAATCATAGGCATTCAAAAGCTGCGTCATCAAAGGTCTTGCCTCATTTACAGCTTCTGCTTCTGTAAACCAGCCCGTGCCTACGCTCAATCTTATAACACCAAGAAGCCTGACGATATCCAATGCAAGAACACCGTGAGTGCCAAGTTTATCTTTATTGTCAGCATAAAAATAAAGAGTTGCAACATGCCAAATTTCAAGGCTTTCTTTTTTTGCAATTTCATCTATAGAAGCATTAGGGTATTTTTTAAGTAAATCCTCAGCCTCTGCAAGCCACCATCCCTTACCGCTCCACTCCCCTTTTCTATAATTTTCAAGAGTCTTTAAAACATCATTTTTTGAATGAAAGCCCCAGTCTTTTTCAACAACTTCTATTGCATTTACAGGCGTTCCCTGCGGTTCAGGGTTCACAGTTGTCTGGCTGACATTGTAGAAAGCCAAAAATGGTTCTGTCAAAAGACAGAACCATTTCTCATCTTCAGAGAGATTGTTCCATTCTTTTTGTGCTGACGACTGTGCAAATACTGAAAGACTAAAAGTTAAAGACATTAAAATAATAAGGAACTTTTTCATGTGTAACATTGTATATGATACTATATGCAATTTCAACAAAAAAAGAATGACAGAAAAAGGATTTTACAAAGCGGTTTAAAACAAAAAAAAGCGAACCAACTAAACTGTTGATTCGCTTTGAGCCACACTGGATTCGAACCAGTGACCCACGCCTTAAAAGGGCGTTGCTCTACCTACTGAGCTAGTGGCCCACGCACTTGTTTTCTCAAGGCTTAAGTAGGATAAGCTAAACAAAAAAAAATGTCAAGCGTGCACTTAAAAAAAATGCTCTTTTTTTGAGTTTTTGGAGCAGAAAACAATATACGAGGCTTCTATATAAAAGATAAAAGCGCTATACTCAAGGCACTATGAACAATTTAGCTGAGTTTTTACCATCATTCATGCATTTTAATGCAATAGGCGGTGTAAATCTTATTCTGCTGCTGGGACTTATTCTGCTTTTAGGCGCAATCGGCGGAAGACTTTTTCAGAAGCTCCGTATTCCGCAGGTTGTTGGTTATATCGTAATCGGCATCATAATCGGACAGTCCGGTTTTCAAGTTTTAGGCGCATCTGTTATTACTTCACTCGATCCAATCAATTCTATTGCACTTTCATTAATCGGCTTCTTAATCGGCGGTGAGCTTAAAATCAATGTATTGAAGAAATACGGAAAACAGTTCGTAGGAATTCTTCTTTTTGAGGCAATTGTTCCGTTTTTTGTAGTTTCTATTCTTGTAACGCTAATCTCTTATGCTTTTACTAAAAACATTGCCATTTCGCTTTCGCTGGGTCTGGTGCTCGGCTCAATCTCTTCTGCAACAGCACCGGCTGCAACAACAGACGTTCTGCGCGAAAACAGAACACGCGGCCCGCTGACCACAACCGTACTCGGCATTGTAGCAATGGACGATGCGGTAGCTCTTATTCTTTATGCAATTGCATCATCAATCGGCGCATCACTTTTGGGCGCAACCGGCGGTTCACTCGGACACAAAATGCTCATGCTCGCATACGATGTCTTTGTTTCAATTGCGGTTGGAGCTGTAATCGGCGCACTGTTAAGCCGCTTTATTCTTCACGTAATGACAGACGAAGGCCGCATTCTTTCGTTCTCTTTGGGCTCAATCTTTTTGTGCACCGGAATTTGTACATTTCTTAACCTCGACACAATTCTTGCAGCAATGTCGATCGGCTTTTTTATGGTGAATTTTGCACCGGCAAAAACCAGACCGACATTCGCGCTGGTTGAAAAATTCACGCCGCCGATTTACGTTCTTTTCTTTGTACTTGTCGGCGCAAAGCTGAATATTTGGAAGGTTACCCCCTACCTCGGACTGATTGCGCTGATTTACATAATCTGCCGCACTCTTGGTAAGTCAATCGGCTCAGTTGTCGGCGCAAAGCTGACCAAAGCTCCTAAGACAGTTGAAAAATATCTGCAGTGGTGTCTTTTAAGCCAGGCAGGCGTTGCAATCGGTCTTTCTATAGCCGGCGGCCACGATTTTGCAGACACAATCGGTCCGAGCATCATTCTCATAATTACCGCGACAACTTTTGTTGTTCAGCTTTTAGGCCCTGTCTGCGTAAAATATGCTGTTACCCAGGCCGGTGAATGCGGGCTTGATATTTGTGAAGAAGACATTATGAAAACGTGCAAAGTCTCTGACGTTAAATGCGCGGGAATCAGCGTCTGCTCGCCGGAAACGCCTGCA
>CAMJMF010000028.1 GCA_946406925.1 uncultured Spirochaetales bacterium
GCGTTTTTGAAGGCAAAAAAATCTCGTTTAAAATTTGCAGCTCAAATTTAGACGGAAACGACACGTACCATTACAACGAGAATGTTCTGTTTATTGACGGCGAGCCGACATTGCTTCCGCCGGTAAAGATTACGCGCCCAAAAGGCATCTTAGGTCCATGGGTTATTCAGGACACAGAGAGCATGGTCGACTTAATCTTTTACCCGCTGTCTGATTCACACCGCACTTTGAGTCTGCTTATTCTTCATGCAAATTACCACACGCTTTACGGCAACTTTGAGGGAACGCTTCTGACAAATAAAGGCGAATCTATTTCACTTAAAAGCTTCTCTGGTATAGGAAAAAAAATACAACTCCGATATTAATAATATCGAAAACAGGAATGACAAAAAAAGAGGATAATTATGACTGATAATTCAGTACAGCTAAACGATTCAGCCCTTTTCTGGGAACTTGAACAGCTTCCAAAAGTTCTACCCGCCATTGATAATGCAGAAAGAAGCAATTTTGACAAGCTTTTTGCATCTACAGGAATAACACGGCACGGAAAACTTTTTGAAAAAAAAACAGGCGAAGACGCTGATAAGGTCAGCGAAGCATTCATTTTAAACACACTTAACGATTATTTTATTCATATTCAGAAATTTTCAGCCGCAATCAAAAGATTTGTAGCCGCAATGCCTGCCGCATATCAGCACAAAATCGGGCGCGCGCCAAATATTCAGCTGCGCATGTTGAATGCCGCAGGTTCATGGAAAGTTGCAGCATTGAACGACGAGCTTGGTAATCTTCAGATGAACGCGAACAGCATGACTGTTGAGAAAATGATTCCGTTTGTTTATATGATTTACAAGCCGTTAATGCAGATGCTGTTTTTGGGCGAAAGCAATTTCAATGAAATACTTGAAAAAACCTTTACAGAAATTCACGACAAGACAAACGCAAATCTTACACAGCTACACGGCACAATTGAAGAAGCAAAATTAGAGTGGAACTACATCATCAGGGCTGTTTCAACCGGCATTTACCCGCTTTTGATGCGCATCTGTTCTTCTTATTGTGTAGGCATGCAGGAATTTTTGGACACAAACATTACGCGTCTGCTGGCATTTTTTAAGCTTTCAAAAGAAGACATTATTCTTCCGGGCGAATTTAAAACGGTAGACTTCAGCGCTCCGGATCTGACCCAGCCTGCAAAACTTTCTGCCTATGCTGAAACTGTAAAACAGGCAAATATAACAATAAACAGCGGTCTGGCTTTGCTTGATGCAATGTTTCCGGAGGCAGGGTGGCTTAATTTAAGAGAAAAGCCTGATATGTACCCATATTATCAGCCTCTGTTCGGTTTTACTGAAGGGTTCAACGTTCTCTCTAACGAAAATCCGCTTCAGGTTGCGGTTATCTTAATGCGCATAATCGAAGATTTGCTGTCGGGCTGCCACACAATAGATTTTCTTGCAACAAACTCGTCTTCACCTGTTCAGATGAAAGCTGAAGAAATTGAGCGCAGTCTGAGCGACTGGTATCTTTCAAGAATGAATGTCTTTGAAAAAGAATATGCCGCCTCTCTGCTTGATTACGTAAACCGCATTTACAGCCAGAACGACTACAAGACTTCGCCTTATGCTATTAAAACTTTGTCTTCTATTATGTGGCTGCAAAAAAGCGAATTCTTCCCGCATTTGAAATTTGACTTAAGCTATATGTCAAATGAAACAGCATACGGAAGTATGCCGGTTTTCAAGAAAGTTTCGCGACTTGCACATTATTTTGACTGGCTTTCTGACAACATCAATGAGTCAATAAAGGTCAACAGCGGAAGTCAGGGCGGTTTGGTTGCCGGCATAGAAAATCCATGGAAGAAATTCTCATTTACTATAGAAAACATTTCATCTTCAAGGCTTACTGCTGTCTTAGAGGCAACCTCGCCTTTAGGCACAACAAACGCCGCGCTTGTAAAAGCCATTTCTGAGGTTTTTTCTGTCTTAGACTGGTGGATGAACAACCCGAAGAGCTATGCTTACGAGACAGAACTTCACCTGCCTTACAGAAGCGACGAGGCTACAGGCGAACCGATTTTCTCTGTTCCAGAAAGAAAAGACGTTTTCAATCTGTTAAGCCGCTCAAAACCGAAGCGCTAAGCGCGGCCTATGCTTTTTTCAGAATAATAGATAAAACTACTTGACATAACTTTGAAAGTTACATATTATAGTCATCGTCCTTATGGAGCGGTGGCTGAGCGGTCGAAAGCGGCGGTCTTGAAAACCGTTGATCTTCACGGATCCGGGGGTTCGAATCCCCCCTGCTCCGAATATAAAGGTACGGCAATTTTTGCCATTTGGCAGAATTTGGAGTGGTGACCGAGAGGCCGAAGGTGGCTCCCTGCTAAGGAGTTATATCCCAAAAGGATATCGGGGGTTCGAATCCCCCCTGCTCCGTGCAGAAAATTACATCTTGTTTTCCGGTTTCACATCGTATCAGTGTAATAATTTTGAGATTGTAGCTCAGTTGGATAGAGCGTCAGATTGCGGATCTGAAGGTCGGAGGTTCGACTCCTCTCAGTCTCATTCTATAAATCCCATCTAAAGCCTTTTCATTATTTTATACTTGAAATTATAAGCCTTTTGTGATGAGTTCAGGTCCTATGCAAGGTATCGCTTCTGAACCCCGTCAGATTCGGAAGAAAGCAGCGGCAGGAAGATGATACTTGTGCCGTAGTGTACCTGAGCTCTTCAGAAAAGGCTTTTTTTATTCGTGCGGAAGATATTAAACCTGAGTGCAATACCTTTTGAGAACAACAACCCTGTAGCTTGCTGCAGGGTTGTTGATTGTTGGATTGACTATTAAGCCTATTGAACTCTGCCGGCGCGCATAGAGTTGCACACTGCAAGCACAAGCACACCAACATCAGCAAAAACTGCTGCCCAAAGCGGTGTAAGCCCGGCAACGCCAAGCGAAAGAACCAGCACTTTTACACCAAGCGAGAACCATATATTCTGCTTTACAACAGCCATTGTTTTCCGCGAAATTTTTACGGCTTCTGCAACTTTCATCGGATTGTCGTCCATCAGAACAACGTCAGAAGCTTCTATAGCAGCATCGCTTCCCAAAGCACCCATAGAAATTCCGACATCGGCGCGCCGCAAAACAGGTGCATCGTTAATGCCGTCACCGATAAACGACACAATATTGTTTTTGCCTTTTGCAGCGTCTTTTTCATTTATAAGCTTATCAACAACATCAAGCTTGTCACCGGGCAAAAGCTCAGCCTTGTATTCATCTATTGCAAGCGCATCAGCAACCGTTTTTGCCACAGATTCAGCGTCGCCGGTAAGCATAACTGTTTTTTTAACGCCAATCTTTTTCAAAGCCTGAACAGCCTGCTTTGACTGTGGCTTCACTTCATCTGAAATTGTGATTGTACCTTTATACAAGCCGTCTTCAGAAACGTGAACAAGCGTGCCGCTTTCAAAGTTCTTTTCTATATTTATGCCGATTTTTTCCATATAAGTATCATTGCCGCAGCAGACTGTTTTTCCGTCTATCAAAGCTTCAACACCAAAACCTGCATGTTCCTTGATGTTCTGAACAGAACCTTCAGAAATTTCATATTCGGCGTTTTTCTCTTTCCATGCGGCAGTAACCGAAACTGCAACAGGATGTATCGAAGAACTTTCTGCAAAGGCGGCAAGCCGCAGCAATGCATCTTTGTCTGAATCAACGGCATCTATGTCAGTTACAGCAAAAACGCCTTTGGTCAAAGTTCCTGTTTTGTCAAAAACTGCTGTTCCAAGATTTGACAGCGCCTCAATGTAACAGCTGCCTTTTATCAGAATGCCTTTTTTTGAAGCTGAACCGATGCCGACAAAAAAGCCCATCGGAACAGAAATAACAAGAGCACAAGGACATGACACAATAAGAAACACAAGAGCCCGGTGAACCCATGTATTCCAGGCACCGAAATGCAGAAGCGGCGGAAAAATTGCGATGACAAAAGCCAGAATAACAACAACAGGCGTGTACCAGCGGGCAAATCTTGTGATAAAGCTTTCAGCCTTTGCCTTTTTAGAAGCAGCGTTCTCAACAAGATTCAGAATCTTTGTTACTGTTGATTCACCGAATTCTTTTTCAACACGCACTTTTATTAAACCAGAAAGATTTATGCAGCCTGACAATACAGCTTCATTAAGAGCAACATGCTTCGGAATTGATTCACCTGTCAAAGCTTTTGTGTCTAAGTCTGTTTCGCCTTCAATTAAGACGCCGTCAAGAGGAACTTTTTCACCGACACGGACAACAATCACATCGCCAGGGTGAACTTCTTCCGGCGGAACAGTGACAATGTTTCCGTCTTTTTCAAGATTTGCAGTGTCTGGTCTTATGTTCATCAATTCAGCAATTGAATCACGTGATTTATCGACTGCATAATCTTCGAATAATTCGCCAATTTGAGAGAAAAGCATTACAAACACAGCTTCAGGGTATTCGCCCAAAGCAAAAGCACCGATTGTTGCAATACTCATAAGGAAATTCTCATCAAAAAACTCGCCGTGCAAAATATTTTCAGCAGCGCCGCACAAAACGTCAAAACCAATAATCAGATACGGAACTGCAAAAAGTGCAATCTGAAAAATCCGAGCTAACTCAATCTTATTATTGATTATTGAGCAGGCAACAAGAAGCACAGCCGAAACAGCGCATCTTATGATTATACTTTTCTGCTCTTCAGAAAATCTGCCTTCATGCTCTTCTTCGCAGTGCGAATGCCCGCAGCAACAGCCTTCATGTCCATGACTGTGGCTGTGTTCGTGCCCGTGTTCGTGGTGTTCATGGTTATGTTCGTGTTCGTAACAATGACAGCTCATTAAAAACTCCTTTAATTAGATGTGTTCGAAAACTAACCGAGTTTCCGAACAGGTCTTTATTCCATTAAATGATCCATACCCTGATCAATGATTGTTACAACGTGAGAATCAGCAAGTGAATAAAATATTGTTTTTCCGTCACGCCGGAATTTAATCAATTTGCTTTGCTTTAAGATTTTCAGCTGATGCGAAACAGCAGACTGATTCATGTTTAAAAGCTCTGCAATTGCAGACACGCACATTTCTTTAACACGAAGGGCGTACAGAATCTTTATGCGTGTTGTATCGCCGAATATCTTGAACAAATCAGCCAAATCATAAAGAAGTTCTTCGTTTGACATTATTTCATTTATTTCTGTTGTATTTTGAAGCTCTTCAATCATATTAACTCTTCAACATATGAATAACTGTTCATATGTTGAAATATACAACAACCAGAGCATGCTGTCAATATTTTCAATTGTTTATTATTAAATTTTTTTTTATTTTTTTTGTTATGCATATTGTGCATTTTTATACAGATTGTTATTATAATTATGCAATTTCGTTACTGTGAATATGAACATTGTAGCAAATTACATTTTCGGCCGCGGAAAATAAGCAGCGGCTAATCTATATTTTCTGATGTGATGTGCAATATAAGGAAACCAGCAGAATACACCTGCTGCAACCGGCACCGCATTTGGAGGTCAAATGAAAAACGCATACGTAAACCGTGTATGGGAAGAAGTAAAAGCAAAGAATGCCAATGAACCTGAATTCTTGCAGGCTGTTGAAGAGGTTTTGACAACACTGGATCCTGTTGTAGACCAGATGCCAGAGCTTGAACCTAATGCAATCCTTGAAAGATTGGTAGAACCTGAGCGCGTAATTCAGTTCAGAGTACCTTGGATGGACGATGCCGGTAAATATCATGTTAACCGTGGTTTCCGCGTTCAGTACAACAGTGCTATCGGTCCTTATAAAGGGGGCTTGCGTTTCTCTAAAGAAGTTAACCTTTCTGTTCTTAAGTTCCTCGGCTTCGAGCAGATTCTTAAAAACTCTCTTACAACACTCCCAATGGGTGGTGGTAAAGGTGGTTCAGACTTTGATCCACACGGAAAATCAGACAAAGAAGTTATGCGTTTCTGCCAGTCATTCATGACTGAATTGTACCGCCATATTGGTGCTGATACAGACGTTCCAGCCGGTGACAAAAACGTTGGCGGACGCGAAATCGGTTATATGTTCGGTCAGTACAAGAGACTCCGCGACGAATACACAGGCGTTTTGACAGGTAAAGGTCTTACATTCGGCGGTTCTTTGATCCGTACAGAAGCTACTGGTTATGGTCTTATCTACTTTGCACAGGAAATGCTCAAGAAAGTTGGCGACAGCTTCAAGGGTAAGGTTTGTGTTGTTTCTGGTTCAGGAAACGTTGCTGAATATGCAGCACAGAAACTCATTCAGCTTGGCGCAAAAGTTGTAACACTTTCTGATTCTGACGGCTACATCTACGATGCTGACGGAATTACTCAGGAAAAACTTGACTGGGTTAAGGAACTCAAAGGCGTTAAACGCGGTCGTATTTCTGAATATGCTAAAAAATTCCCTTCTGCAAAATATGTTGCAGGCGGAAAAGTTTGGGAAGTTAAATGTGACTGCGCTTTCCCATGTGCTACACAGAACGAACTTCTCGGTGAAGATGCTGACAAGCTCTTGAAGAACGGCTGTAAACTCGTTGCAGAAGGTGCAAACATGCCTTCTAACATCGACGCTGTAAACAAGTTCCTTGCTGCAAAGATTCTCTATGCTCCAGGAAAAGCTTCTAACGCTGGTGGTGTTGCAACATCTGGTCTTGAAATGAGCCAGAACTCAGAGCGCCTCTCTTGGTCTGCTGAAGAAGTTGACGAAAAACTCCACAACATCATGATTAACATTCATGATAACGCTTACAACACAGCTGTTAAGTTCGGTGCAAAAGACGGCAACTGGGTTAACTACGTTGCAGGTGCAAACATCGCAGGCTTTGTTAAAGTTGCAAACGCAATGATTGCACAAGGTTTGGTATAATCTAAGACAGCCTAAAAAAGCTGAATAAACAAAAAGCCCCGGTTGGTAGTTCCAACTGGGGCTTTTTTATTGCTTTATTTTCGCTCTATCCGCATCACGCACAGCAATGTGCTTTAGCAGATAACACCTTTTGTAGAAGGAATTGCATTCGGCGCTCTGGCGTCAATTGAAACAGCTGAACGGAGTGCGCGTCCTGCAGCTTTGAACAAGCCTTCCATTTTGTGATGGTCGCTTCTTCCGCGGATTGTATCAAGATGCAGGTTGCATTTTGCTGTGCTCACAAAACCCTGCCAGAAGTCTTCAAAGCAGTCTGTCTGAAAGGTTGTGCACACACTTGACGGTTCCTGGCACGAAGACACAGTGCCGCCGACAAGAGGAACGCCTGAAAGCTCTGCATTGCAGACAAGGAATGGTCTTCCGCCAAAATCAACAGCAGCCTGGCACAAAGCTTCATCCATCGGATAAATGAAAAAACCTGCCCGCAGAATGCCCTTGCGGTTGCCCAAAGCCTTATCAAAAGCAGATCCAAGCGCAATACCTGTGTCTTCAATCAAATGATGCTGGTCAACATCTAAATCGCCGCGCAGAACACCTTCAAGATCAAACATGCCGTGTTTGCAGAATGCGCTGAGCATATGGTTGAAAAACCCGATAGGGCAATCCAAATTGCATTTGCCTGTGCCGTCAAGGTTGAGTTTAAGCTCAATCTGAGTTTCTGCTGTTGAGCGGCTTATTCTTACCGCTCTTGAATGCAGCGAAGCTCTTTCAACAGCAGGCTGGGCAATGCTGTTCTTCATAGGTGAAGCATGCCTTTCACAGGCTGGTGTTGCCAAAAGTTTTTCTTCGGCTGTCATATCGTCTTCATTTGACAAATCGTTCATTCTGCAACCTTTCTAAGTTCATATTCCAAAATGTCTGTTGCGCCCAAATTTTTGAGTTTAGGCATAAGATTTGGAACTTCTGATTTCTTTACGGCAATTTTTACTGCAAAGCCGTCATCTCCATACAAAGGAGAAACTGTAGGAGAGCGCATTGCCGGCAAAGCTTTTACAAGTGCTTCGAATTTATCGCGGGCAACGTTCATTTCAAGCATTACGCGGTCGCGTGCATTCAAAACTGAAGTAAACAGCATTTTCAGTTCCATTATCTTCTGTTTTTTAGCCGGATCTTTCAAAGCAGCTTTTGAAGCAAACATTCTGGTTGAGCTCTTCATAAGAACATCAACAATGCGGAGATCATTTTCAATCAAAGTTCTGCCTGTTGCTGTATTATCAACAATCATGTCAGCATCATCTGGCGGAAAAACTTCTGTTGCACCGTATGTGCGGACAATAAGGTAATCCATCTTTTTCTGTTTAAGCCAGTTTTCCGCAATATGTTCATATTCAGTTGCTACAATAATGCGTTTCTTAAGAAGAGCCTTGTCATCTATAGAGTTAGGCACAGCGGCAACAATTTTTACGGGGTCAAAACCCAAATCCATAATTTCTTCTACATCTGCACTTGTTTCTTCAATCCAGTCTCTGCCGGTAAAGCCGACATCATGTGCGCCAAGTTCAAGAAGTTTGCCGATATTCTGCGGTTTCATTACTTTGGCTTCAATATCATCCTGATTTACAGTTGGTCTGTAAGCTCTTTCAGGCAGCTTGATTGTTATGCCCGCACCTGCAAAAAGTTCTGTAACGTTTTCATAAATTCTGCCCTTTGGCAGCAAAATCTTAAGCTTTTCCATTATATGCTCCTGTTTAGTTTATCGGAAAATAATTAACTACATTCGAGTATGCTTCTATAAAAAAACCGCCAGCTTTACGGGCTGACGGCTCATATCTATAAAAGCAACATCTGTACAAACCCGTTTTTATACAATAACTTGAGAAAAATGGTGATGTACATGATGAACTGAAAATTTCATATATCAGCAGTTAAAATGAAATACAGATTTTTGTCAAGGCTTTGCAAATGCGTTCAGCTATATAGTGCGGGCTTGTACAATATTTATTATTCTGTTAGATTTTATTGCATGAAACACATTGACCGTTGGGCTCAAAAAATCAATTCCTCTACGCTGGCTTACCTTTATTGCAGCTATAATTTTTCTCTCAAATCTTGCGGAAATTGAACGCTGAAAAACGGCATAGTGTTTTAATCACTAGTAAATTACAGCCTTCCGCATAAAACGGAAGGCTTTTTTGTTTATCAAAACTTCAGGAGCACAAAAGTGACATTATTTGAAGACTTAAAATGGCGCGGACTTATCAAAGACGTTGCCGGCGAAGAATCAGACTTGCAAAAAATTCTTGACGGAAAACCATTCGCTTTTTATTGGGGAACAGACCCGACAGCAGATTCTCTCCACATCGGACATTATTCATCACTTTGTATGGCAAAACGCCTTGCAAATGCCGGTCATCATCCGGTGCTGCTTTGCGGCGGTGCTACAGGCCGCATCGGCGACCCGCGCCCGACTGCCGAGCGTGAAATTATTTCCGAAGAAACTGTAAACAACAATATTGCAGGAATCCGCGCCCAGATAAAAGCGCTTGTTCCGACGGCAGAACTTGTAGACAACTACGACTGGATGAAAGACTACACATGGCTGAACTTTCTCCGCGACGTTGGTAAATACATCAACGTAAACTACATGCTCGACAAAGACATTATCCGCCGCCGCCTTGAAACAGGCATTACATTTGCAGAATTCTCTTACATGCTTATGCAGGGTTATGACTTTGTTCATCTTTTTCAGGAAAAAGGCTGCATAATGCAGGTTGCAGGCTCTGACCAGTGGGGCAACATCACAACAGGCGTTGACTTAATCCGCAAAATGCTTGATAAGCCGGCTTATGCCTTTACAATGCCGCTTATTCTTGATGCAACCGGCAAAAAGTTCGGCAAGTCAGAAGGCAATGCACTCTGGCTCAACAAAGACAAAACAGCTCCTTACGCTATTTACCAGTACCTCATCAACTCAGATGATTCTAAGGTTCTGGAATACCTCAAAGTTTTCACCTTCCTTTCAAAAGAAGAAATCGAAGACGTTTATGCACAGCATCTTGCTGCCCCGGAAAAACGCACTGCCCAGAAGACTTTGGCTTGGGAAATTGTAAAAGACATTCACGGCAAGGCTGAAGCAGACAACGCCGTAGCCGTAAGTGAAAAGCTTTTTGCCGGCGACTTCAAAGGTCTTGCCGTAAAAGACATTCTGACCGGCATGAAGGGCGTACCGACTTTCAAATACACGGAAGAACTTCCGCTTGTTGACGTGCTTGTGAACAACGGCATGGCTTCTTCTAAACGCGAGGCACGCGAATTCATTAAGAACAACGCTGTTCAGATTAACGGTGAGACAGTAAATGATGAAACAAAGCTGATTACAAAAGATATGGCTTTGGAAGGCAAAGTTATCATTTTCCGCCGCGGCAAGAAAAAGTACTTCCTCGCTGAAATCTAAAAACCAGATACAGACAAAAAAAAGCAGCTGCAAATTGCGGCTGCTTTTTTTATGTTCATGCCATATTTCTAGAATTCTTCAAAGTCAGCGTCTGAAATGCTTGGGCTGATTGAAGGGCGGTATTCGTCATTGCCGAAAGATACAGGCTCAGGCGAATCTGCCGGACTTGGTTCTGTAAAGAAATCTTCGTCAAGGTCTTTTTCCGGCTGAACAGGCGGCGGAGTAAACTGCTTCTTAAAGCTGACGTTTACGCTTTCAACTGGTTCAGGCTCTTTCAAAGGCGCTTCAATTTCAGTTTCAGGCGGCATAAGGAACTTAGGCTGTTTTGCAGCTTTTTTAGTCATGCTGCTGTCAATCTTAAAGAACTGCACGCTGTTCTGGAGCACCTGAGCCTGAGAAGAAAGCTCTGCTGCCATAGACGCAAGTTCTTCTGAAACAGAAGCATTCTGCTGGGTAACAGAATCCATCTGGAGAATTGCCTTGTTTATCTGCTGTGCGCCAACGTCCTGCTCGCGACTTGCCGAAGTAATTTCCTGCACAAGCTCTGCTGTCTTTTGAATGTCTGGAATAACAGACGAAATAAGCGCGCCGCTTTCTTCGGCAATTGTAACGCTCGACTGCGAAAGTTCGCTGATTTCAGTTGCAGCAATCTGGCTGCGTTCCGCAAGTTTTCTGACCTCGCTTGCAACAACAGCAAAACCGCGGCCTGCTTCTCCGGCTCTTGCTGCCTCAATAGCAGCGTTAAGCGCAAGCAGATTGGTCTGAGAAGCAATGTCTTCGATAATTGCAATTTTTGCGGCAATGCTCTTCATAGCTTCAACTGTTTTTGCAACAGCCTCGCCGCCTTTTTCGCTAGACTCAACCGTCTTTTCAGCTATGCTTGCTGTAGCCATTGCGTTGTCGGCGTTCTGTCTGATGTTTGAAGCCATCTGCTCCATTGTTGAAGAAATTTCCTCAGTAGAAGCAGCCTGTGTAGACGCACCTGAAGAAACATTCTGGCTTGTCATGCTGATTTCGCGGCTTCCGCTTGCAACCTGATTGCTTGCTTCAATAATAGAAGCCGCAACCGAACTTACAGAAGTGGCAAGCGTAGCAAGCGCATTGCCCATCATGCCGATTTCGTCTTTGCGGTCAGAGATTTTGCGCTCTGCTTCTATCATTGCAGTGTCCTGCACAAGGTCGCCCTCTGAAATTTTTTGAAGCGCCTTAAGGAATGAATTAAGCGGAGTTGCAATTGTCAGCGCAATAATCAGCCCCACAATCACAGAAAAGGCCACTGACAAAACAGAAAGAATAATTGTAGTTACAATAAGCTTTTTTGAGCTTAAATTAGTCTGTGCAATCTGTTCGTTTGCATATTCACTTATTTCATCGTGAAGCTCAGCCAAATCATTGTCAATTTGATTTCCGGCTGACATTACAGAAGCGTATAAGTTTGAAACTTCTTTAGACGATGCGCCGTTCATTGAGAGCGACAAAAGTTTGTCCAAGTTTGTATTAAGAAGTTCTATTTCTTTTTTACGTTCCTGAACAACGCCCTCAACCTTATAAGGCAGCTTTGCCTCGTTCAGAGCATTAAACTGCTGGTCAATATTGTCGCGCACAATAGAAGCGCTGTTCTTTATCTTATTAATTTCTGAATAATCTGCATTCTGATTAATTTTGGCTGTGTTCAATATAATAAGCAGCTGCTTAACCTGAATCTGCAATTCTTTTGGCACAACTATGAGCTTTTCAAAATTACTGGTGTTATTAACAAAGCTTTTGGTTATTGTTCCCATTACCGAGACCGAATAACCCAGAATAAGACCAAAAAGGAGTGCAACCAGCAAAAATCCGCCTATTAATTTTGGCTTCATCCGAATATTGTTTATAAACATGAAAACTCCTCTTGCCGCCAGACCGAAGAAGCGACAAATTGCTGACAATTGAGCATTAATATAACCAATAGGTTCGAACTTTTTTAATTTTTGCAAATTTATGATAAAGCCGATTGTGTAACTCGTCAAGAAAAACAAGAGAAGTATAAAGTTTGTATTTTGAAACAAAAACTATGGCTGTTTATAAAAACGAATATGAATTTATGCTTTGACTCTTACAGCTCGTATTCGTCCATCTGGCAGTTGACGGCGCGCCAGGCACCAAATTCTTCGTTTGTCATGCTGTTAAAATAGCTGCAAATCATGCGGCAGACGGCGCCATGCGTAACAATAAGCACAACATTGTTTCCGTCTTTATTACGTTTTAGATCTTCAAGAAAATCGTAAACACGATACGCAACCTCAAGAAGACTTTCCTGCTTGTGAGATTTATCTGCAAACTGGCGCTTGCTCTCCTCAAAAGCTTTATCAAGGCGGTTTTTGCCCTCAAATTCGCCGTAGTCTTGTTCGGTCAGACGCTCGTCCGTCAAAAAGCTTGAAGGGCACAAGCCGTTTTTAAAGAGAATTGTCTGTACAGCCTGTGCAGTTTCCTGCGCGCGCAGAAGCGGCGACGCATAGACTGCGTCTATTCTTGTGCCGTCAAGCTTGTGCTTCAGTTTTTCGGCTACTTCAAAAGCCTGAGATTTGCCCTTTTCAGAAAGCGCGACATTGCTTGTGCCGCAAACCTGATTGAGCGAATTCATGCTGGTTTCACCATGACGCAATACAAAAACCTTCATAGACGGCACCTCTTACATACAGAACTGAACAAGCACAGGCATTGTCAAAATCGAGAACAAAGTTGAAACAGACACAAGCGTAACAGAAAGACTCGTGTCGCGCTCAAACTTGGCGGCAAACATCGCCGTATTTGCGGCACAAGGTGCAGAAGCTGCAATAACCATTGATGCAAGCAGGCTGCCTCTTAAGCCGCACGCCAAAAGTATAAGCATTGAAATAACAGGAAGAACCACAAGACGCAGAATAAGGGCAAGGCAGAGCTTTTTGTCTTTCAGAACGGAAAAACCCGGCACTCTGGCAAGATAAAACCCGATTATTATTGTAGGAAGCGGCGTATTCATTGAGGCAAAATTCTGAAGCGGCGTAAGAAGAATGTGCGGCAACTTCAGCGGCGTAAGAAAGAATATGCAGCCAAAAATAACGCCTATAACGCCCGGATTAAGAATTGCCGTCTTTATCGAGATTTTTGTGCCTTTTCCGCCCATCAAGAAAAGTCCGTATGTCCAGTTAATGAGGTTGAAAACTGCTATAAAGACCGCGCCCAGAAAAACACCGTCTTTGCCGAGAAGCGCTTCCTGCAGGGGCAGTGCCATGTAGCCGCAGTTTGAGAAAATCGCGGCAAATTTAAGCACACGCTCGCGGCCTTCTTCTTTGTCATGAATTAACAGATTAACCAGAATTATATTCAGAATATGAACAAAAAGCGCGGCAAAAAAAGCTTTTATCAGGTTTTCCATCATTGCAGTATCAAAGTCGCGGTGGAACGAATTTATAATGACGCAAGGAATTATTATATAAAGCACAAAATTTGTAACACTCTTTATGCCTTCCTCAGAAAAAAGAGCACATTTTGCACATATATATCCGATGAAAATCATTATAAATAAGATGATAACCTGCTGACCTACGATAAAAAAGCTTTCGTTCATAGTAATAATTTAGCTGTAATATGCCGTTTTTTTCAAGTATAGAAATTTATTTTTTTTAAATAGCCAAAAATATAAAAAAACAGCATGTTCTGCTGCAGTTTAACAAGCAGCAGAACATGCTTCCCCCCGCCCAAATCAAAAATATTGATAATTTACTTTACTTCAACTTTCTTGAGTTTCCAGATGTCGCGGACATAATCTTCGATAGTTCTGTCTGAAGAGAACTTACCTGAACGTGCAATGTTCAGAAGTGCCATCTTAGCCCACTTCATGCGGTCTGAATATGTTGCGGCAACTTTTTCCTGTGCTTCAACATAAGCGGCAAAGTCTGCAAGAACATAGTAAACATCAGGACGCTGACCTTCTACACCGTAAACAAGCGAGTCGTAAATCTCGCGGAAAAGCTGGTGTGTCGGGTCGTAAGTACCATCGATAAGCTGGTTCATAACTTTTGCAAGCTGTGGATTTCTTTCGAGGTATTTCTGCGGATTATAGCTGTGCTCGCTTTCAATCTTGATGATTTCATCAGCTGTCAGACCGAAGATAAACGCATTTTCTGCTCCGGCTTCTTCTACAATCTCAATGTTTGCACCGTCAAGAGTACCGATTGTAACTGCGCCGTTTATCATGAACTTCATGTTACCAGTGCCCGAAGCTTCTTTTCCGGCTGTAGAAATCTGCTCTGAAACATCAGAAGCCGGGAAAAGTTTTTCTGCAACACTTACGCGGTAGTTTTCTACAAAAACAACGCGGAGTTTGCCGCGGACACGGCGGTCGTTGTTGATGCGCTCTGCAACTGTGTTGATAAGCTTGATTATTGTCTTTGCGCGTCTATAACCAGATGCTGCCTTTGCGCCAAAAATGAATGTGCGTGCAGGCGGGTTATAGTTCGGGTCTTCAAGAAGACGGTTGTACAAATACATGATGTGCAGAACGTTTAAAAGCTGACGCTTGTATTCGTGCAGACGCTTAATCTGAACGTCAAAAATCGATTCAGGATCAAGGAACTCGTTCTGAGTTTCTTTAAGATAAGAAGCAAGCTTAACTTTGTTAGCCTGTTTAATAGCAAGGAATTCTTTCAAAGCTGCTTCATCATCAGCAAATTTTTCGAGATCTTTGAGCTTTGTAAGGTCTTTCTGCCAGCCGTTGCCGATCTTTGCAGTGATAAACTTGGCAAGCTCCGGGTTTGCGCACAAAAGCCAGCGGCGCTGTGTAACACCGTTTGTCTTGTTGTTGAACTTCTGCGGATAAAGATCGTACCAGTCTTTGAGTTCCTGTGTCTTCAAAAGCTCTGTATGAAGCGCGGCAACACCGTTTACGCTGAAACAGCCGTGAATTGCAAGCCAAGCCATGTGAATCATGCCGTTGTTGATGATTGACATCTTGTTCTGCTTTGAATAGTCCGTCGGATATTTGTCACGGAGTTCCATAACAAGGCGTCTGTTAATTTCTTCAACAATCTGATAAATACGTGGAAGCAACCCCTGGAAAATGTTGATAGGCCATTTTTCAAGAGCTTCTGCAAGAATTGTGTGGTTTGTATAGGCAAAAGTCTTTGAAACAATGCTCCAAGATTCGTCCCAGCCCAAACCGTATTCGTCCATAAGAATGCGCATCAATTCCGGAATTGCAACAACAGGGTGTGTGTCGTTAAGCTGAATAACGTGATATTCCGGGAATTTGCGGAAGTCTGTGCCGTATTCGCTTACAAAATGGCGTACCAAATCCTGCAAACTTGCAGAAGAGAAGAAGTACTGCTGCTTTAAGCGCAAAGCTTTTCCTGAAGGGCCCGAATCGTTAGGGTAAAGAACACGCGAAATGTTCTCTGCATCATTCTGGCGCTCAACAGCGCGGTTGTACTGCATGTCGTTAAAAAGCTGCAAGTCAAAGCCGTTTGGCGAAGATGCCTGCCACAAACGGAGTGTATTAACTGTATTAGTGTCATATCCTACGATAGGCATATCGTAAGGTGTTGCGATAATTTCTTCAGCATTTTCTACATAAAAGCGGTCTGTGTCGTTAGGCCATTTTGCAACGGCTACGTTTCCACCGAATTTTACTGTTACAGCAAGGTCACTGCGCTTTACTTCCCAAGGGTCGCGGTGAACAAGCCAGTTGTCAGGGTATTCAACCTGATAGCCGTTCTCGATATGCTGCTCGAACATTCCGTATTCGTAGCGGATACCGTAGCCGTGTCCAGGATAATCGAGGGTTGCAAGCGAATCAAGGAAACATGCTGCAAGACGTCCGAGACCGCCGTTTCCAAGACCTGCGTCCGGCTCCTGATCTTCAATAAGGTTGTAATCAATGTTCAAAGATTTAAGCACGTCAACAACAGAATCTTTTATAAGTGTGTTAATCAAGTTATTGCTGAGTGCGCGTCCCATCAAAAATTCAGCTGAAAGATAATAAACCTGCCGGGTCGGCTTTTTCTCATATTCGCGGCGGGTTTTCATCCAGTTGTCCATAATCAGTTCTTGTGCTGAAGCTGAAACGGCATCAAACAAATCGTGTGCGTTAGCCTGTGTAATGTCCTTTCCGTACTGACGCTTCAATCTGGCTGTCAGATTCTCTTTAAATTCTTCTGCATTGAATTCCATATTTCCTCCAAGATGGAATATAAAATATTTTCAAACTTTTATCTGCTTAATAAAATTGCGAAACTTCTTGCAGGCAAAACATACACATTCTGCTCCTCAAGCATTTCCTCTTTGTTTTCCGGCAAAAAATCATTCGGTGAAGCAACCGACGTATCCACACATCTAAGCCACTTTTTGCCTGCGCCCGGCGGCGGCAGCGTAACTGTTACATCTTTTGTTGAAGAATTCATCATCAAAAAGAAGTCATTGTCATCAAAATTAGAAATTATTTCCGCTCTGCTACCGTCAAGCCTGAACGCCAGAAATTGATTCAGTTTTGTCCAGTCCGGCGTTTTACCAAGTTCATCGTACCAGGTTATGTCTTTCATTGAATTCAGCGAAATATCTCTGCCTGTAAAAAATTCCGGGCGGCGGAGTGCAGGGTGCTTTTTTCTGAACGCAATAGTTTTCTGCACAAACTTAAAGACGTCCTCGTATTTGTCTTTTAATGTCCAGTCAATCCACGAAACTTCGTTGTCCTGACAATAGGCATTATTGTTTCCGTTCTGAGTCCGTCTGAATTCGTCGCCCGCAAGCATCATCGGCGTGCCCTGCGAAAGCAGCAGTGTGAGCATGATGTTCTTTATCTGTCTTGAACGGATTGCTTCGATTGCAACGTTTGAAGCAGGACCTTCAAAGCCGTAGTTATAGCTTGAATTGTTGTCGCTGCCGTCGTGGTTGTTTTCGCCGTTTTCATCGTTGTGCTTTCCATTATAAGAAACCAAGTCGTTCATCGTAAAGCCGTCGTGGCTTGTGATAAAGTTTATAGAATGGAAAGGCTTTCTGCCGTCATTTGAGTAAAGGTCAGAGCTGCCCGAAACACGTGTTGCAGCTGCTGTAGCAAGATAATCGTCACCTCGCCAGAAGCGTCTTATGTCGTCGCGGAAACGGTCGTTCCATTCAGCCCATCTTCCGCCTGGAAAACAGCCGACCTGATAAGCTCCGCCTGCGTCCCATGCTTCGGCGATAATCTTTGTGTCGCGCAAAATTGCGTCTTCGGCAATCCATTCAAGTACCGGCGGATTTGACATTAACGCGCCTTTGCTGTCTCTTCCGAGAATTGAACCCAAATCAAAGCGGAAGCCGTCAACGTGCATGTTGATCACCCAATATTTAAGGCAGTCCAAAATGTACTCGCGCACAACCGGGTGGTTGCAGTTAAACGTGTTGCCGCAGCCTGAATAATTTGTGTAATACTGCTTCTGGTTCTCGCAAAGAATGTAATAAATCGAATTATCAAGACCTCTGAAATTCAGCGTTATACCGTGCTCGTTGCCTTCAGCCGTATGGTTAAACACAATGTCGAGAATTACCTCAAGGCCGGCTTTGTGCATTTCGCGGACCATTGTTTTGAATTCAGTAACCTGTCCGCCTGTTTCTGTAGAAGCCGCATAAGAAGCTTTTGGCGCAAAAAAAGCTATTGTGCTATAGCCCCAATAATTTTTAAGGCGCTGACCGTCTTTTGGGTTCACATTTGTGTTTTCGTATGCATCAAATTCGTGAATCGGCAGCAGCTCAACGCTTGTAACGCCGAGTTCTTTCAAATATGGAATTTTCTCGATGAGTCCGCGGTATGTACCCGGCGCAGAAACTTTCGATGTTTTGCTTTTTGTAAAACCACGCAGATTTGCTTCATATATAATGCAGTGGTTCAGCGGATAATTCAGCGGCCGGTCGCCCTGCCAGTCAAAGGCATCGTCTATTACTATGCACTTGGGAAAGCCTGCAGCCGACATTGTTTTGGCAAATTCAATGTCCATAATATCGACCGGCGGTGCATAATCCGGCGAAAGATTCTTGAATATAGATATGTTTGTCAGTGCTTTTGCGTATGGGTCAAGAAGATACTGCTTTTTATTAAAGCGGTGGCCGAGTTCAGGCTTAAAAGGTCCGTCAACACGGAACAAATACAGCGCGCCTGCCTTAAGCCCTTCAACCTTAACATGCCAGATGTCGCCTGTTTTGTTTACAGCCGGATTAAATTCGTAAGTAAAGTAAGGTGCATCCGAAGTTTCATTTTCAAAAATATCGAGAAAAACCCGTGTTCCGTTTCGTGTAAAAACTGTGAAATTTACACCGTCATGCTCAAGTGTTGCACCTGACGGCGTCGGCTTTCCGGGTTGAACGCTCAGCGAATTCATAGGCTATATTTTAGCACACTAAGCCTGTTTCCGCTATATTTTTGAGCAAAAACTTACAGTGCCTGTACACACAGCCACTCTCTTTGTTTCGGGCAAAAATGCTTAGACGCGCGGTTCTGCCGTCTCTGCTCCGCTTTCCAGCAAGTTGCTTTGCGCATTTTTTCTGCAATATGCTATAATTGACTGCGTATGGCTGCAAAAGAAGATTTTCGTTCAATAGAAGATGTTATCTGTGAGTTTATAAACAAAGATAATGTAAGATTTGTTTTTCCTTCAACAGTTGCAATGGAAACTTGGTCAGATTGGGCTATAAAGCATAGCGAAAAGACAGGCTGCAAGGCCGTTGCGCTTGAAAAATGGATTGTCTGGGATGCGTTCAAAAGCGAATTTGCACAGATTCACGACAGCGAAAAGCGGTGCATTCCAGAATCTTTGCGGAAGCTTTTTGTGCGCTCGCTGCTGCAAGAAAACAGCCGCCTTGTTCAGGGAGGTGCACAATCTTTTCTGCACCCGCTTATAAGCGACAATTTTGCAAAGAATTCGCTGCATTTTACATCGTGGCTTTCGGCGGTTCTCCCTTCGCTTGATTTGTGGAACACAAAATTTGCAGAAGCGCACGCAGGCAGCATTGAAGAAGCCATGCAGGAAGATGACGGCGAGAACAAGGTCTATGCCGCGCTTTACAAGCGTTATTCAGCTTTTCTAGACAAAGCCGGAATGTTCGACCCGGCGTGGGTAAAGCTCAACGACATCGACAAGTCTTATCATTTCATCATTTTTCACCCGGAACAGCTGAAAGATTTCAACGATTATAAGGAAAAAATCAGCCAGGCTGATGCAACGCTTGTGCGCTTGCCGCCCGAACAGGAAAACGATGAGCATCCGCAATGCCTGCTTTACCCGAACGCCAGAA
>CAMJMF010000029.1 GCA_946406925.1 uncultured Spirochaetales bacterium
CGGTGTAAAGCCTGTGAGTTTTCTGAAAAGTCTTGTAAAGTAGTTCTGGTCTTGAAAACCAGTTTCTGCGCTTACCTCTTTTATGCTCATTTGCGTCAAAAGCAGCTCTTTCGCCTTTGAAATTCGTTTTTCTGCAATATAAGAAGAAAAACCCGTATTGAGGTGCTCGCTGAAAAGATGACTCAAATGTGTTTCAGAGACATTGCATATTGAGGCAACGTCCGCAAGCGATAAAGCTTCGTTAAAGCGGCTGTCAATATATTCAAGTGCTTTTTCCAAAGTTTTGGGCAGCTGGTTTTTCTCCTGCTTTTGGAATTCGGTCTCAAAAAGCTTCAGCGCGTTTCTGCCCCAGCTTATGCACTCTTCTTTTGTGGTTAATGAAACGAATTCGTCTGGAACCCAGAACGGCTGATTATCAGCAGAATCGCCCGAATAAAGCGAAAAAAGCCTTTCCTGCAAAATCATGAAAATGCCGCAAAGCGAGAATTTTGCTTTATTGAGGTTTTCACCTGCAAAAATGTGTTGAACCAAAGCTTCATAAGCTGATTCCGGCGTTGATTTTGCCTGCCTTGAATCAAAGCTTTGAAGAAATTCTTTTATCAGATACTGTTCATTCTTAAAAGATGATTTCTTCTGGTTTCTGATTTTCTCGAAGGCTTCTTCCGCAGACTTAAACAGCTGGTTGCCGGGATAAGGTGAACCTAGACCGTAGATTATGCTGTTTGTGCTGTCAATTTCAGGGCAGATGGTTTTTAAGTCATTTTCAAGCCTGTCAAACTGGTTTGAGCTTAACGGAATCAAAAGCTGCAGCAAAGAAAGATAATTCGATTCAAAAATCTGGTGCTTGAAAGAGAGGCGCTTTAACAGCTGTTTCTGCTGTTCCTTTGTTCCCTGAATAAGCGCAACACAGTAATTGTCCTGGTCAAAATCAAAGAGTTTCTGCGCTTCAAGCCATTCTTCGTTTGTATATTCTCTGTGCAGGGTTTCTGTCAAAAAAATCTGTTTTTTCTGCTGCAAAGTTTCCTGTGAATTTGTGCGTTTGCTTAAGGCTTCTTTTATGTCTTCAAGCGTTTTTAAAAACACCTTTTTAGTAACCGGCTTTACAAGATACGCAAAAACGCCGAGCGGAACGGCTCTCTGTGCAAGGTCAAAGCGCTCAAATGCCGTAGAAAGCACAAAAATTGTGTCTGAGAATGTTTCGTGCATGCTCTCAATAACAGAAAGACCGTCTTTGCCGGGCATGGCTATGTCCATAAAAACAACTTGCGGCTTGTGTCTGAACATCATTTCTATAGCTTCTTCGCCGCTGCGCGCTTTTCCGCAGACAGTAAAATCCGGTGCTCCATGTTCAATCATGTAAGTGTAGCTTTCAAGTACCGGCTCTTCATCATCTACTATTAAAACTGAATACATGGTTCCTCCTGTGTGTTCAGACTGATTGTTATTTTTGTGCCTTTGTGCACTTCCGAATCAATTTTTATAATTTCCGTATTATTGGGGTAGAAGAAGTAAAGCCTCTGAATAACGTTTTCTAAGCCCATAATTTTTGATGAAGTTGACTCAAGGTTAGCTTTTTCAAGCAGTTTCTGTATGGTTTCTTCTTTTATGCCGCAGCCGTCGTCTTCTACGCAAAGTCTGAGAATATTGCTTTCTTTTTCAGCTGTAACGGTAACAGTGCCGTAGCCCTTGCTTTCGTTAAAACCATGAACAATTGAATTTTCAACAAGCGGCTGCAATATTGAAACCGGAACAAGACACTCGTCTTTCAAATTTTCCGGAATGCTTATATTCAGCGTAAGCGTTTTTGGAAAACGTATGCGAAGAATTTCGCAGTAAACTTCGATGCCGTCAGCTTCGTGCCTTAGCGGAACAATTACATTTTTCTGGCTTACATCGTGTCTGAAAAGTTTTGCAAGCAGCGTCATGTATTCGGCAGTGTTGTCTGCGCCTTCAAGAATTGCAAGCTGCACGCCTGTATTAAGTGTGTTAAACAGAAAATGCGGATTCATCTGCGCCTGCATTGTGTAAAGCTCCATGCGCTTCATAAGCTGCTGCATTTTCATGTTGTTCAGTCTTTCTTTCATGAATTCTTTTTCAACGCCGCGCTTCCATTCAATTTCTTGAATATATGTCGATAAGTCGGTCTTCATGCGGTTAAAGCCCGAAATAAGCTCATTTATCTCGTACCATACGCCTTCCGGAATGTCGGGCGAATTAAAGTTGCCGTTCGCAATTTCAAGCGAATTCTCAACAAGCACATTCAGCGGCTTTAAGATTTTGCCTGTCGCAATCCATATACTCATCAATGCAAGAACCGTAATTACAAGCACAAATACAAGCCCCCAGAGATTCATTTTTCGGGATTCATCAATAAAAATCTCGTAGCTTGCAATCTGGTTTCTAAAGCGCTCAAGACTCACCGCATTAATTTCGCTGTCTATACAAGAAAGTAGCTGGTTCATTTCTGCATATTTCGCTGTGTATTTGGCTATATTTCGTCCGCGCTTTGCGTCAATGGCTTCATCTGCAACTTCGGAATAATGCATAACAAGGCTGTAGATTTCTCTTTCCTTTAAGTCGCTCTGCTTGAATTGCTTTGGCGGCAGCACCTGTATTTTTTGCTTTATAGACTGCTGCTGCACAAGCAGGGTAGCCAGTGCCGTACTTGAGCGGCTTGAAAGATAAGTTAATGCTGTGTCGTGCAGCTCGTGAAGTTCCTGCTGAAAAGCCTGAAGCTCGCGCTCTTTTGAGAATCTTTCATTTGTAATTTGCTGCATCTGCTCTGAAATAAACAGAATATAGACATTTGAAAGAAGAACAACTGCACAGAGAACGGCAGCACTTAAAATCATCTGAACTTTTAGCGAGGATTTTTTCATTTTTGCGTATCCTCGTTTTTCTTAAGAAAATCAAAGCCGGTGTTTACATAGCTTGAAGTGTTTCCGTTTTGGCAAATTTCAAAAACAGACTGAAGCGCCTGGTAACCAAGCTGATAAGAATCAACCGTGATTAAAGCGTCTAGAACGCCCTTTTCAAGATATTCTTTTGTAGCGTCTGAAGAACCGAACCCGATTATTTTATGCGTTCCTACTTTATTCTGCTCTACAAGCATTTTTGCATAGGCCAGCGTATCATCTTCGTTTGTAAAGATAATCGTGTTTGTTCTGTCTCTTGTGCTTAAAATTGAAGATACAATCTCTTCGGCATCAAGCATGTTCTGGCTTGTAACGGCACAGAGGATAGAATCAAAAAGCTTGTAGCTTGCCGTTGACTTTATGCCCATCTCAATTAATTCGCGCTCGGCATACATTCCCGGTGATTTTTCGCTGTAGACAATCAGCGGAAAAATTACAGTCTGCTCATTAAAAAGATATTCGCCGATAAAGCAGCCAAGCTCAAAATTGTTTACGCCGATGTGTGTGTAAGGCTTGTTTGTCGGAATTGCATGGTCTATTAAGACGAGCGGGGTAGAAGAGCCCGCAATTTTGTCGAGGATTTCACCGGTTTCTTTTGTGTCAGAAAATGAATAAATGACAATGCCGTCTGCTCCTGTATAAGGCGCGGCAAAAAGCTGGCTTGAATTCTCGTCAAGCTCATGCACAGAAAGCGCTATATCTTCTTCTTCGCAAAAATCCATGGCGCCTTCAAGCATTGAATTAAAAAAAGAGTGAGTAGTTTCTGGCAGATAAATTGCAATATGAAATTTGGGCGTTTCTGTCTGCAATTGAACCTGCTTTGAAAGCTTCATAACATAAGACAGCGACATAAAAAGCGAATAAACTGCAACGATACTGAGGAAAATAATTATTATAAAAAGTGCAATTCTATTGACGCTGTTTTTCATAGTTGACTTGCTATTAAAGCTTAATGTGCATTGGAAAAAACTTCAACTTTAAAAATCAAAAGTTTTTTCGCGCAAAAACACAAAAAAGAAATCCGGTCAAAACAACTGTTCTGACCGGATTAGGGGAAAATGATCCTGTTTTTTTATTGGAGGAACAGGAATAATAAGCGTGCTCAAAAATTCGGTTTATTTTTGAACATGCCCAATATCTGAAAAACCGGCAAAGAAGCCGTCAAAACAGTTTTCCGGTACCTTGCCGAAATACAGATCAAATTAGCTCTCGCTATTTATAGAGTGGCGAAAGTGTGTCCACTACCTTTGAATATTCCGCGTATGCTTTGTCATATGCAGCTACATTTGCTGCAATCGGGTCGGCATTCTTTGATTTGTCAAGCTTGATGTGTTCTGCACAAAGCTCGGCGATGTCGCATTTGCCGCTCTGGTTTTTAAGGCACCACAATGCCTGAACAGCACCGCCTAAAGCCGCTGCTTCGTCCAAAGCCGGAACGCGGATAGGAAGGTTCATTACATCTGCTGCAATCTGGCGCCAGATTGGTGATTTTGAACCGCCGCCGATAAGACGGATTTCGCGCGGTTTGAATCCGAGTTTACGGAATGCATCAAGGCCGCCGCGCATTGCAAATACAGCAGATTCCAAAGAAGCGCGTGCAATGTTTGCTCTGTTTGTGTTAGCCGAAGTAAGGCCGGTAATGCTTGCGCGTCCGTTTGGCAGGTTTGGTGTGCGTTCGCCGTTAAAGAACGGAATTACAAGAACGCCTTCTGAGCCGCATGGAGCTTTAGCAGCTTCTCCGTCTAAGTCTTTTACGTCAAGTTCAAAAAGACCGCGCACAAATTCTGTTGCTACAGTACAGTTCATTGTGCACAAAAGCGGCAGCCAGCCTCCTGTAGAAGAACAGAAGCCGCTCAAACCGTTTGCCGGGTCTGCAATAGGCTTGTCGCTGTAGCCGTACAAAGTGCCTGAAGTACCCATAGACATTGTTAAGAAGCCGTCAGCAACTGTACCGGTGCCGACAGCACCCATCATGTTGTCACCGCCGCCGGCACTTACAGGAATTCCTTCAGGAATTCCGTATGCAGCAGCAGCTTCAGCTGAAACTTTTCCAGCCGGTGCACTTGGTTCAATTAATTCAGGAAGAAGTCCCAAAAGTTTTGAATCTATAATGTCGCAGATTTTCTTTGACCATGTTCTGTTTTTAGAATCGAACAATGCTGTACCAGAAGCATCGCCGTATTCCATTACGTATTTTCCAGTAAGCTTCCAGTTTAAATAATCGTGTGGAAGCATGATATATGCAAGTTTTGCAAAGGCGTCCGGCTTGTTGTCTTTAAGCCACAAGATTTTTGGAGCAGTAAAACCAGGAAGCATCAAGTTTCCCAAAAGACTTACAACTTTTTTATCTCCGCCTGCTTTTTTTGTAATGTATTCGCACTGTTTTGTTGTTGCAGTGTCGCACCAAAGTTTAATGTTGTACAAGGCTTTGCCGTCTTTATCAAGCGGAACAAAACCATGCTGCTGACCAGAAACACCGATTGCTTCGATAGTCTTTTTGTTTTCTGCGCTTAATTTGCTGAAACAAACTTCAAGACCTTTATCAAACCATTCAGTCTTCTGTTCGCGTGTTCCGTCAGCTTCCGAAATTAAATCCATCGGACAGCTTGCTTTTTCAATAATCTCTTTTTTTTCATAGTCGTAAATTACGACTTTCATGCTCTGTGTTCCAAGATCAATTCCTGCTACTGTTTTCATTTGTGTCCTCCAAATAACTATAGGATAAGCTGAGAGGGGCATTTTTTCAAATACTGAATTTTGATAAATTATGCCTATTATTGATATAATCATCTTGACTAGAAGAAAAAGCAATTTTAACATAAACACAGATATTTGGAGACTTATGCGCATAATAGACACTGTTTTTGTATACAGGCTTGCACATGGTGAAAAGCTTGCCTGGCATGGAAGATACCATGCTCATAACGACAATGAATTCGAAGTTCACTATTTTATTGAAGGAAACGGCTCGTTTTTGGCGAATACGGCGCGAATTTCCATTGATGATAATGCGCTGTTTCTTGTCGGACCGCATGATTTTCATTCAATTATGCCGGAACAGGTTACGCGCCCTTTGACTTATTATGCCGTTCTATTTGAATTAAACGAACAGGAAGACCATGAAATATATCTTTTATTGACAAATATTTTAAAGCACCATTCTATAAAGCACTATACGTCAGAGGCAAGCCGTTTTCTGTTTGACGAATTACTGCGGCTTTCTTCGTCAAAACAGAAGGGGCTTGAAAAATCTGCGGAATTTCTGCTTTGCAGCCTGCTTTACCGCTGGTATTCAGAAGACTCGGCTTCTATAACCGAAAAAACAGCAATAGACGGGCAGAAAAAGTCGGCGTCAATTGTGAGCGACGGCATGAACTATTTTAAGTCAAACCTGCATAAGTCAATCACAATTACGCATGTTGCGTATGAACTTGGGCTTTCTGCCGAGCATTTTATCCGAGTTTTCCGCGAAGAAATGCACATGACGCCTTATCAGTATTTTATGCGCCTTAGAACCGAAGCTGCCGCCGCCGAGCTTATAACAACAGATTTGTCTGTAGCCGAAATTGCCGAGCGCTATGCCTTTGAAAACCAGTTTCACTTTTCAAAAGTCTTCAAACGCTGCACCGGCCTGACCCCC
The DNA here is from genome assembly GCA_946406925.1 of uncultured Spirochaetales bacterium. Classification (GTDB taxonomy): domain Bacteria; phylum Spirochaetota; class Spirochaetia; order Treponematales; family Treponemataceae; genus UBA1240. The sequence continues at coordinate 6,556 of CAMJMF010000029.1, forward strand.
ACCGCCTACCGCCACTGCTATATGCAGAAGTAAGGAGATGGAAGGGGAAAAAAGAATTTAACACATGATGAAATAAAAGGATATCGGGTTGAAGCATGATAGAAGATAAAATCAATGATATATTGAAAACTTGGAATCCTCTTGATGTACCTGCGTTTATTGCAAAAGATGAATACAAGGATTATATACCAGATATTTTGAATTGTATGGTTGATAAGAAAAAGCTAGAAATTTTTCTATTAGATTTATTAGAAAACAAAATGGGACTTATCATAAAAGATATTGAAGAAATTTCTGAAATAACTGAAAAAATTATGGATATTGAAACTTTTTGAATTTCAGTTCAATCAAAACACTGATTTTCCCTATTGCGAAAAGACCTTGTATTATTTCGCATAATTCAGTATTAAGTAGATATATAAGGAAGGAAACATGAAGTTCACAAACGGTTTTTGGCTTGAAAAAGACGGCATAGAAGGAAATTACGCGGCAGAAGCTTACGAAGTTGAAAAAAAAGATAATCAGCTTGTGGTTTACGCGCCCGTACGGCAGGTGAAAACCCGCGGCGACACATTGAGCATGCCGCTTTTAACAATCCGCTATAGCGCACCGTTGAAAGACGTTCTTAAAATAAGCATAAGCCACTTTGAAGGCGCGCTTGATAAAGAGCCGCATTATGAAATCCATTCCAAAGAACTTGTTCCTGAAATATGCATTGATGAAAAAGAAGCTTCTATAAAATCCGGGGCATTGTCAGCTCATGTTGTGCTTAATTCAGGCTGGTCAGTTCAGTTTAAGGGCAGCGGCATGCCGCTCACTAAAAACGAGTGGAAGTCAACCGCTTTTATGCGCGAAACAACCGAGCCTGTGCAGCATCTTTTTTACAGCGGAGATAAAACATATATAAAAGAAGAACTTTCGCTTTCTGTGGGCGAGAACGTCTACGGCTTTGGCGAGCGTTTCGGTGCTTTTATTAAAAATGGACAGAGCATAGAAACCACAAACCAAGACGGCGGCACTGCCGGCGAACAGTCTTATAAGACGGTGCCTTTTTATCTGACCAACAAAGGCTATGGCGTTTTTGTAAATTCAAGCGATAACGTTGCTTTTGAAGTCGGCACAGAAAAAGTTTCGCGCGTTCAGTTTAGCGTTCCGGGCGAAAAACTTGAGTATTTCATTATTTACGGCCCTTCGCCAAAAGAAATTATTGAAAAATATACGGCTTTGACCGGCAGACCTGCCATGGTGCCGGAATGGTCTTTCGGTTTGTGGCTTTCAACGTCGTTTACAACTTCTTATGATGAAAAAACCGTAATGTCTTTTATAGACGGAATGAAAGAGCGGAATATTCCGCTTAGTGTGTTCCACTTTGACTGTTTCTGGATGAAAGGCTTCAACTGGTGCGATTTTACTTGGGATTTGGAGACTTTCCCTGACCCGAAAGGTCTGTTGAAACGGCTGCATGAGCGCGGTCTTAAAGTTTGCGTCTGGATAAATCCGTATATTGCGCAGCGTTCGCCTTTGTTTGAAGAAGGCAGAAAAGCCGGTTATTTTCTCAAAAAGAGCGACGGCTCTGTCTGGCAGACTGACATGTGGCAGGCGGGCATGGCTATAGTTGACTTTACAAATCCAGACGCTTGCAAGTGGTATGCATCAAAGCTTGATGCGCTTGTAAATATGGGCGTTGACACTTTTAAGACTGATTTCGGCGAGCGCATTCCGACAGACTGTGTGTATTTTAACGGCGCAGACCCGCAGAAAATGCATAACTACTACACATATCTTTATAACGAATGTGTCTTTAAACTGCTTGAACAAAGGCGCGGAAAGGGAGAAGCCTGCCTTTTTGCGCGTTCTGCAACAGCCGGTTCGCAGAAGTTTCCGCTGCATTGGGGCGGCGACTGTGAATCAACTTTTGAGGCTATGGCGGAAACGCTCCGCGGGGGGCTGTCTCTGGGCTTGTGCGGTTTCGGCTTCTGGAGCCATGACATAGGCGGTTTTGAAGGCAATCCGCCGCCGGCTCTGTTTAAAAGATGGCTGCAGTTCGGGCTTTTGTCTTCACACAGCCGCCTGCATGGCAGCAACTCATACAGAGTGCCCTGGTCTGTAGACGAAGAATCAAGCGAGGTCGCCCGGATTTTTACAAATATCAAGCTTAAGCTGAAACCTTATCTGCTCAAAATGGCAGAAGAAGCCTGTGTTTCGGGCGTGCCTGTGCTTCGCGCAATGTTCCTGGAATTCCCTGAAGACCCGACTTGCGCCTTCCTTGACCGGCAGTATATGCTCGGCGATTCTCTGCTTATTGCGCCTGTTTTTTCAGAAGACGGCACTGTAGAGTATTATCTACCAAAAGGCAGATGGGTTCATTATATTGACGGCCGCGAAATTGACTGTGCAGACGGCGGCAGATGGATGAAAGAAACTTACGGCTTTACAAGCCTTCCTATGTGGAAGCGCGCAGGGGCTTCATCTGAACTTTAAGGCTTAATCTGGCGGAACTTGCGGGCCTGCACTGCAAGCGGGCGCAAGTTTGTGCAAGTTGGCGCGCCACAATGTGCAAGTCTGTAAAATGTCATTGTCGGGCTTTGGTCGTCAATCTATTGTCTGGCGCGCCAGGTTAATTCCATGTTTTCCAGATTTCAGGGCAGAAGCCTACGGTTGCATCAGTTCTGCCGTTGCGGACAATCGGTGTGCAAAGCAGTGTCTGCTGTTCTAAAAGTTTTTCAAGTTTATCTTCGTCTTCAAGATATGCAATTGAGGAATAATCTTTTGATTTGCTGTTAATCAAAGAAGTTATTGCATCGTCTTTGCTGCCAAGCTTTTTAGCCAAAGCTGTTACAACAGATTCAAGTTCGCTTTTGCTTATGCCTTTTTGTTTTAAGTCTATCTTTTGAACGCTTATGTTTCTTTCTGAAAACCAGCGTTCTGCTTTTTTTGTGTCAAAGCACTTTGTTGTGCCAAAAATCTGAATACCCATGCCGACAATTTATCACTTGCATTGTTTTCAGTCTAGCTTGCTCTCTGCTTTTATCTGAAAAGTTGGATTTCAAATATCTAATTTATGTCAATAATATCAAAAATAGGAAATTTCTCGTATAGACTTAATAGAGATTTGTTTATATTCTACAACAAGAATGTTTTTATATTACGAGGAGTGTTTCCTGTGATAAAGAGATTAGCAACTGTGGCAATCTGGTTTTTAGGTTGTGTCGGGGCTGTATGTGTCAGCCTTTCAGTTAAAGACACAATGCGTTCTCTTGCCACAAAAAAAGGACTGGAAACCGGCGTTGCTGTTGCTGTAAACGACCTTGGAAAAGACTCGCACAAGAATATAATTCTTGAGAACAGTTCCATTATAGTAGCGGAAAACTGCATGAAGTGGCAGTACATTCATCCGCGTGAAAATACCTGGAACTGGAAAGACACAGACAGGCTTGTTGAATTTGCTGAAGAAAACGGAATAAGCGTTAAGTTTCACACGCTTTTCTGGCACAATCAGAATTCTTCGTTCTTGTCTGATAAGTGGAGCCGCGATAAGGCAATGTCTGTAATGGACAAGCACATATCAACGATTATGGAGCGCTACAAGGGCAGAATCAGAGAGTACGACGTTGTAAACGAAGCCTTTGAGGACAACGGCTCTTTACGGAACACAATCTGGCTTAAAACAGTGGGCGAAGACTATATCGAACACGCCTTTATAAAAGCCCATGAGTGCGACCCAGGCGCGAAGCTTTTTCTTAATGATTATTCCAATGAAACGATGGGGCAGACTAAAGCTGATGCCATGTTCAATTTTGTCAAGAAACTGAAAGAAAAAGGTGTTCCGATTGACGGTGTTGGTTTTCAGCTGCATATTGATACAGCTTATGGTTTTGACGCTGATAAAATCAGAAAAAACGTAAAGCGCTATGCAGATCTGGGCCTGCTTGTTTCTTTCAGCGAGGTTGACGTCCGTATTCCGCAAAGGAATTATGAAAACCATCTGGCTAAACAGCAGAAGATTTACTGTGAATTATTGAAAATAGCTGTTGAAGAACCGAATGTTATCAATTTTATAACGTGGGGCTTTACTGACAGCCAGAGCTGGATACCGTATACTTTTCCAGGAAAAGGTCATGCATTGCCTTATGACGAAAACTTGCAGCCTAAGCCTTTTTATGCAGAAATGCTGAAAATCTTAAAATAATGGAAACCTCTAAAAAGGCACGACAGTGAGTTTTTAGAGATGCCCATAATTCAATTCGAATAAATGCCCGGTAATGCGCCGGGCTTTGTTTTATACGCACTCTTTCATACTTGAATATTTGCGCTTTCAATCTTAAACTACGCATGATAAATTCAGCAGAATTAAATGATTCTGATGCAGGTTCCTGATGATTACTATTTATGACATAGCGAAAAAAACCGGCTACAGTGCGCCGACAATCTCAAAAGCGCTCAACGGAAGAGGCGGTTTAAGCCCGGCAACCAGAAAAAAAATCCTTGAGGTTGCAGAAGAAATCGGCTACAAGCCCAACATGGCGGCGCGCTCACTGACAACAAAAAAATCATTTCTCATTGGAATCATTTACGAAGACGCCTATATGAAAGCCGGCTTTGAGCATCCGCTGTTTGGCGGTATTCTGAACACTTTCCGTACAGAGCTGGAAGCTTCCGGCTATGATTTGATTTTTCTTTCAAAGTCATTCTGCTCGGGCAAAACGTCTTATCTTGATCATTGTGTTCTTCGCAATGTGGACGGTGTTGTTATAATAAACCCGGCAGAAACTGTTTCAGAGCTGTCTGCGCTTGCTGCTTCTGATATTCCGTCTGTTTCAACCAATGATATTATTCCCGGAATTCCTTATGTTGTAACGGAAAATTTTGAGGCAGGATATAAGGCGGCTGAATATTTTATAAAGAACGGCCATAAAAAGTTTGCATATCTTGCCGGTCCCACAACCGAATATACAAGGGCTTCAGTTGAAAGACTTGAAGGTTTTAGAAAATGCCTTCTGAAGCACAATTTTAGCTTCGATGATTCATTTGTTGAAACTTGCCCTGCGTGGTTTAAAGAAAACGGCTTTGATGCAATGAAAAAACTTTGGGTAAGGCACTCTGATGTGACGGCTGTGTTCTCTGCAAATGACAGAATAGCCGCCGGTGCAATGGACTATTGTCAGTCAATCGGAGTGGGAGTGCCCGACGAAGTTTCGTTCATCGGCTTTGATGACGAATTGTTTTCAAGTTACTGCAATCCGCCGCTGACAACATTCAAACAGCGGAGAGAACAAATAGCAGAAGCCGCCGCGGAAATTTTGCGCAAAAGGCTCGCCGGTCAATCTGTTGAAGATTTTGTCCGCATAAGCGCAGACTTTATTGAGCGGAGTTCTGTAAAAAATTTAAGAAACGCCTGACAGCCACAACTAAAATGTCGCTTTAGAATTTTACCCGTTTTCTCAGTAAAAGTACTTGTTTTTGTGTGCAAATGACTGCATAATAATGTATATTTTACAGCAAAAGAGGTATATTATGGCACAGAGCAATTTAACAATCCGTTTGGATAATTCAGATAAAAAACAGTTTGCAGAGATTTGTGAAAGCATTGGTATTTCAGTTTCTGCTGCATATACAATTTTTACAAAAGCAGTCATTCACAAACGCAAAATTCCTTTTGAACTTGAAGCTTCTGACGACGACGGTTTTTACAGCCCTGCAAATATTCGCCATTTGGAAGAATTGAAACGTCTAGATGATGAGGGCAAGCTGAAATTCAAGACAGTTACGATGGAAGAAATAGAGGAAATGTGTAAATGAAAATATCGTTTGAAGAACAGGCATGGGAGCATTTTCTATATTGGCTTGAAGAAGATAAAAAGACTTTAAGAAAGATTAAAAAACTACTGGCTGATATTTCCAGAAACGGTTATGACGGAATAGGACACCCGGAACCGCTTAAAGGGGATCTTTCAGGTTTTTGGAGCCGCGAAATTGATGAAAAGAACCGTCTTGTGTATAAAATCGAAAATGACTGCATAAAAATCTACCAGTGCAAAAATCATTATGATGACAAATAGATTTATGAGTAGTCTGTTGAAGATTTTGTCCGCATAAGCGCAGACTTTATTGAGCGAAGTTCTGTAAAAAATTTAAGAAACGCCTGACAACCCCAACTCCGGGGCAAGCCGGGTGACCCGGTGCATTATAAATGTGTTGCACCATTTACAAGTTTCGCTTTGCAAGTCTGAGGTTCTTAGGGCGCAGCCCTAAGCAGTGCCGGAAAAGGAAGGGGTTTAAGGGGAAGGGAAAACCTCGCTTCTGAGTAGGGGTTTTCCTTGCCCCTTTAAGCTATTTTTCAAAGTCGTCGTCTGGGAGGATTTCGGCTTCAATAGAAAGCGGCTTATGTTTCCATTCAAGGTAAATGCAGACAGCAGAACCTATAAGCAGGGCAGTGCCGCCAAGTCTTATAATTATTACGCCGATTTTGGCAGGCAGGCAGAACAAAATTATTGCAAGCGCAATTGAAATAATTGCTTCTGTTGAGAACGAATGTGTCTCAAGATTTGCCGCTTTTAACTGCGTAATATTAAAGATTTCGGCAATTGCTGAAAGCACAAGATAAACGGCAATTACATACATCATTACAGTCCAGAGAACGCCCGCAAAAACAAGCGGAAGCAGCACAGCGAGTGCGCCTATTATTATGCTTGAAAAACCTTTGATGGTTTCTGTTGTACAGAACGGGCTGTTCGGCAGCACATTCCGCACTGAAATAAGTGAATGCAGACCGTTGATTATTGCTGCAATGCCAAGAACAATTACACTTACTTTAACGCACTCTGTCGGTGCAAGAATCATCATTATACCGATTATTGCAGTCAAAGCTGCAAGCATTAAATAACTCTTTCTCATAATAGCTCCTGTCTGTATGTTGTGTTTTTTCAGGCTAAAATCTATAAAACACTCTGCAAGAACTGCGCGGTGCGTTCATTTTTAGGCGAATTGAAAATCTCTTCCGGAGAACCTTCTTCTAAGAACTTGCCTTCGTACATAAATACAAGTCGGTCGGCAACCTCGCGCGCAAAGCCCATTTCGTGGGTAACGCAGATCATAGTCATGCCGTCGCGTGCAAGTTTTTCCATAACGTTGAGAACTTCGTTGACCATTTCAGGATCCAGCGCAGAAGTCGGCTCGTCAAAAAGCATAACGTCAGGGTTCATGGCAAGCGCGCGCACAATGGCAATTCTCTGCTTCTGCCCGCCAGAAAGTGTAGAAGGATATGCGTCAGCTTTGTCGGCAAGGTCTACCATATCAAGAAGCTGCATTGCCTCGTCCTGTGCTTCTTCTTTTGTTTTCAGCTTTAGCGTAAGCGGCGCAAGTGTTATGTTCTGCAGAACACTGAGATGCGGAAAAAGGTTGAAATGCTGAAAAACCATGCCCATTTTCTGTCTCAGTTTGTCTATGTCAGTTTTTTTGTTTGTTAAGTTTGTTCCCTCAAAAAAGATGCTGCCGCTGTCCGGCTTTTCAAGCAGATTCAGGCAGCGCAAAAAAGTGCTTTTGCCAGAACCAGACGGCCCGATGATAACAACTCTTTCGTTTTTGTTTATTGTTGTTGAAACACCTCTGATAACCGGCAGTGTTCCAAAGTTCTTAACAAGATTATTTACTTCTATCACTGCGAGCCATCCTTTTTTCAAAAATGCCGAAAAGTTTTGTTAAACCTAAAGTAAGACACAAATAGACAGCCGCACATGTTAAAAGCGGAATCCATGCGTTGTAGGTTGCATTTCTAATCATGTCGCCGGTCTTGGTCAAGTCTGTTACCGCAATAAAGCTTGCAACAGAAGTTTCCTTGATAAGCACAATAAATTCGCTTGTGTATGTGGGAAGAACTGCTTTGGCTGCCTGCGGCAAGATGATTTTCATAAGCGTCTGGCTTTTGCTTAAGCCGAGGGAACGGCCTGCTTCTGTCTGTCCGATGTCTACGCCCTGAATGCCGGCGCGGAAAATCTCTGTGCAGTAAGCGCCTGAATTTATGCCGTAAGCAAGAATGGCGACCAAAAGGCGGTTAAGCCCGAGCGGTGCAAAAATGACAAAATAGAAAATCATCAGCTGGGTTGCAAGCGGAATGCCTCTAATGACTGTGGTGTAGACTGTAGCGATTGCTCTTAAAAATTTGTGCTTTGATATTTTAAGCAGTGCAAAAATGCTTCCAAGAATTGTACCGATTATAATTGCACAAACCGCAATAAGAACAGTAATGCCCAAGCCCTGCAGAAGCAGAAGCCAGCGGTCGCCAACGATGATAGTATCGACAAACGATTGAACCAAAGGTTTCCCCCGAAACGAAAGAACTGTTTAAAAAGATGCCGGAGCTGTAATTAGCTCCGGTGAATAAATTGTTTTATTTTTTAGGTTTTCTTACAATGATTACCTGTTCAGATTCAAAATAAGGAACAGAGAATGAAACATTCTTTTTGCGTTCTTCTGTAACAGACATACCTGCGGCAATAAAGTCAATTGCACCTGAAGAAAGAGCAGGAATAAGGCTGTCAAAATCCATGTTGACAACTTCAAGCTGCATGCCCTTGTCTTTTGCAATTCTTTCACCGACTGAAATATCAAAGCCGACAATGTCTTTGCCTTCAAGGTATTCAAATGGCGGGAATGTTGCGTTTGTTCCGAGCTTTAAGATTTTTGAGCTCTTAATGTTTTCTGATGGCGGAATCTGAACTTTGCCGTCAGAAGGCATGAATGCGTTTACAAGCTTTTTGTATTCGCCTGTAGATTTAAGCTTGATAATTGTTGTGTTGATGTCGTTGAGAAGCTCAAGGTCGTCTTTTTTTACGGCGATTGCATATTCTTCTTTTGCAAATTTGTCTGTAACAATCATTAAATCGCTGTTTCTTGAAACAATTTCTTTTGCAGGAAGCTCGTCAAGAATAACTGCGTCAATTGCGCCGTTCTTGAGGTCAAGGGCTGCGTCAATTCCGCTTTTGAAAGAAGAAAGCTTTGCATTCTTTACGTTTTCCTGAACATATAATTCGCCGGTTGTGCCCTGCTGAACACCGATTCTCTTTCCGTCTAAGTCGGCGGCGCTTTTAATTACAACCTGTTCGCGGTTTCCGGCGGCAAAAATATTGGCTGCAAAAATCAATGCAAACCCTGTCAATAAAAGTTTTTTCATTGTTTCCTCCCTGATTTTTTTGGACTTTTTCTAATAAGCTCAATTATTGGCTGTCATTATTTTACTAAAAAATGGAAAAATTGTCATCTTATTTTAATAAATAACAAGTTTTTATTTGCGAGGAGAGGGAAGATAAAATAAAGCCCCGGCGTCTGCAGATGCACCGGGGTTCAGCTGTTTTAGCGTTTACCTGAGAACTTTTCGATCTGTTCACCTAAAAGAGGAATAAGCTGTTTTTTTCTGGAAACAATGTCTCTCAGCATATAAACAGAATCTTCTCTTTTTGGAAAACTTATAACCTGAAGGAACGCTGGATCACCTGAAATGAGCATTACGCTTGTAAGGCGCGTAATGTCTGTGACCATAAGCGAGCAGAAAAGCGCTTTTGAAGAGCGCCGTTCAATATCAAGCTCTTTGACGAATTCGGCTTTGCGCGTAACAAGCTCATCTGGATTGTCAATTTCAATCTGACTGACTGTAAAGTGAAAGCCGTCTTCAGTGTATTCCTTCATGTCCTGGTGAATAACTTCGGCCGCGCTTCTGCCGCAGATTTGACCAGCCGCCTGCGCAATATCAAGCCCAAGCTTGTCTATGTCGAGGTTCGTAACATTTGAGAGAAATTCAGCTGTTTCTCTGTCTATGTCTGTTGTGGTTGCGGAATGCAGCGTAAGCGTGTCAGCTAGAATTCCTGAAAGCAGAATTGAGGCAATTTCTTTTGAAATTGGCACGCGGTTCTCTCTATAAAGGTTTGTGATAATTGTTGCAGTTGCACCTACCGGCTTGTTGATAAACGTAATCGGGTCTCTGGTAGAAAGATTGCCGAGCCTGTGGTGGTCGATTATCTCGAGAATCTTGTAGTTTTCTATGCCCTCAACAGCCTGTGTCTGCTCGTTGTGGTCTACAAGCGTAATGTCTATGTTTGCTTCCTGCAGGAGGTCGCCCTCTGAAATTGTGCCTATGACTTTTGCATCGTCTGCAATTACAGGCAGCGTGCGGCTCGGTGATTCTGATAAATGCTTTTTTATGCGCCGTACAATGTCGCTGGCTTTTACAGGCTGAATAGTTCTGTCTGCCATAGCTGAAACCGGCGTTGCATAAACGCTGAGCATTGCAGTTGTAGCCGCATCGTAAGGGCTTATAAGAACAGAAACCTTTTTCTTTTCAGCTTTTTCGCGCAGGGTTTTGCTCATAATTGAACCGGCTGACATAATCAAGGCTCTTATGCCTTTTTCAATGCAATATTCCTGTATTTCAATTCTGTCACCTGTTATAACAACTGAATTTTCGCTTGCCTGCATGTCTAAAATCTGCTTGAAAGATTCAAACTGAGAGGCGGCAACAAGAATGTCGCATTTGAAAATCTCATCTTCATTGAAAGTAACAAGCGGCTGCGCGTTCAGCGTTTCCTGCATGAGAGAAATGCTTGTAATTAAGGCTGAAGACCTTTCAGGGTCAAGAATTTTCAGAATGTTCTTTGAAAATGCGTTGTAGTGCAAAAGCGAGTGATAATGCCCTTCGTCATCAACTACAGGCAGAACTTTTGTACTGCAAGACTCCATTTTCGCAATAGCGTTCCACAATGAGGTTTTGCAGTTTACTGTATCGTTTGTGGGCGGCATGTAGTATTCAACTTTTGGCACAAGGTCAGGCACATATTCAGGCACAGGCACTTTGAAGCGGTTGAAAATATATTCTGTCTGCGGATTAATCTTGCCGGCGCGAGCTGCCACGTATTCTTTGTGGCCCATGTTTTTGCGGAGGTCTGCCAAAGCCGCCGCCGAAACCACAGAATCTGTGTCAGGGTTTCTGTGACCTATTACATATACTCTTTTTTGTTTTGAACTCATAAATATCCTTATTGCAAATAATAAACAAAAAAATTATAGTCTTTGAATCAGTATATTGCAAATAGAAGGTTTCTTCTATAGATGTGCGGAGTATTATATGATTTCACTTGTTGCTTTTTTGGGAAATTACGGACGCGAATATGAAAAGACGCGGCACAATGCGGCGTGGATTTTTGAAGAAGCTTTGCCTTTTGCGTCTAAATTGAACTGGCAGTCTAAATTCAAAGGGCAGTACGCTGTAATGGATAGAGATGTTATCCGCGAAATGTCTGAAAGCATTTGCGGAAAAATAATAAAATGTGCCGCCGCAGCAAGCGAAAAAGTCTATTTCTTAAAGCCCGAAACTTACATGAACCTTTCAGGCGAGAGCATCGGTGCGCTTGCAACTTTTTTCAAGATAAAGCCTGAAGAAGTTCTTGTAATTCATGATGAACTGGAACTAAGCCCCGGCACTGTCAGCCTGAAATGGTCGGGCGGTCTTGGCGGGCACAACGGTCTGCGCTCCACAAAAGCTGTTCTCGGCACTGCTGATTTCTGGCGCATCCGCATCGGAATTGGGCGCCCTGACCACAGCGACATTGCAGGCTATGTACTTTCGCCTTTTTCAAGCGACGAGCGCATAATCTTAGACCAGATTTTTCCGCAGCTCAGCTCTTTGCTTGTTCAGGTTTTGTGTACAAATCCGGACACTCTCCTCAAAGATTGGTCAAAAAAGAAGCTTAGCGCAGAATAGTTGTAAGCCTGTCAGGTACGGGAATGTTTTCCGGCTGTTTCAATGCAGTGTGGGTCAGTGCATTACAATTTCTGCATCAAAGCAGTTGTACTTTTTTTCCGGCGGGTTTCCGTTTATTATTTCGAACAGCATGCCGGCGGCACATTGTGCCATTTTTTCTACCGGTTGGCGGGCAGCCACAATAGACCAGTCTAAAAAGTCAAAAATGCGGTTGTCGTCAAAAACGCCCAGCCCGATAGATTTTAGATCTCTTCCGCTTGATTTTAAGGCTTCCATTACATTTAGAACAAACTCTCCGCCGGCTGCAAGGAAAAGCGCGTCAATGTCTTTGTGCTGCTCAAAAAAGGCAGAAGCTGTTTTTACTGCGCTTTCTTTCTTATAATCAGAATACGCTGTTCTAGAAGAATCAAGACCGGCTTTTTCAAGAGCATCTTTGAAGCCCTGTACACGTTCTTTTATATATTTGTAGTTTTCCGGCCCTGCAATGCAGCCGATTTTCTTATAGCCGCGTGCAATCAGCTGTTCAGTGACATTCAAGGCGCTTTTTCGATTTGTAACGTCAACAGCATAGTGGTCTAAAAATTGGTTTTTGCCAATAAAGACAAATGGAATATCCTGAAGCAGAACATTCATTATTGTCTGTGACTGAACCTGTTCTGCCCCGATTATAAGACCGTCAACGCAGTGGCGGTTGACAATTGCTTCCAGCGTTTCAAGTTTAAGTTTTTCGCCTTCTTGAGGAGAAATAACCATAAGCGAATTATTGTGCCTGTTTGCTTCTGCTGCAACGGCTGAAACAACTGTTGCCCAGAATGTGCCTGAAAGCGAAGTTACGGCATGCGGAAGAACAATACCGATTGCGCCTGTTCTGCTTTGTGCAAGTGCCCGCGCCGAAACATTCGGCTGAAAATTCACCTGCTGAATAATTTCCAGTATGCGCTGCCTGTTTGATTCGCTTACGCCTTTCTGTCCGTTTATTGCTTTTGACACAGTGCTTTTTGCAACATGCGCCATTTCTGCAATTTCGTTAATAGTAAGTTTCATTATTTGAAATATAGCATAAAACGCAAAAGAGGAAAACGTTTTCTTTTGTCATACTTTTTTCTTGACACTTGAATAATGTGTATTTAATATGAATCGAAACCGGTTTCTAATAGACGTGTTCGGAAACTTCAGCTTTCCGAACACGAACTTTAGTAAATTGCAATTTTGTAAGGCTTTAGCCTGAAAAATTGCTGACCTGTTCGAAAACTAACCG
>CAMJMF010000030.1 GCA_946406925.1 uncultured Spirochaetales bacterium
GTAACAGTCAGCAGAGACGCTGAAACATTTTTGCCGGATACATCAAAACAGCCGACAAAATATTTATCATCGCCAAGTTCTTTTGCTATATAGTAGTCACCGCCGACAGCATTTGCCATTCTGTTCCAGATACAGACGGAAAATGGGAAGCCCTTTGTGTTTGAATTCTTTTTAAGCATGTTCTGCTGGATTGCAGCTGCTTTTTCAAGGTCGTGTGTCCGCAATTCCTCGAGCTTAGAGTTCATCTGCGCTACAGACATAATGCCGTAAAAACTGCGGTTATTTACAAGAACGATGAAATGCTTTATTTCAATTTTAATTGCGGCCTCATTTACCCTTGCGGCAACTTTTTCAATAAAATCGTTGCAATTGAGCGTAAACGGACTTTCTTTTACATAGTCGCCGCAGGTTTTTGCTACAAAACGTTTGAACGCACTGCTGGTATTTTCTTCAACTGTCTTGCGTTCAATAACGCCAATTACGTGATCATCCCTTTCAACTGGTACAGCATTCAATTCAGGCTGCTGCTCAAACATCTCGATTACAACATCAAGACTTGCTAAGCTGCTTACTGATTCAACTGGAATTGCAATAGAACCAACCTGTCTTTCGTTAAAGCTGTTTTCAAGTCCTGTCTTTCTCACATGAGCTGGAGTTGTGTCTTTTAAATCCTCTGAAAAAAAGGAGCTGTCTATAAATTCGTCTTCCATAAGAAAATTTCCCTAAGTAGTTTTATTAAATCTAACACTCAGTCCACAGATTGTAAAGCGATTTTTTTTTACGCTGGAAGAAAACGGGAAAATGCAGCAGAAAAAAATTTTCTTTTTATAAAAATCGTTTTATAATAAAAAAGTATGAAGACACTTGAAAAAATAAAGTACTTCCTCGGAACAGGCAGACATTCTGATTATATCAACAAGTATTTTGACGAATCAAATATCAAATCAAGCATTTACGTTTCTATTGTTGTAATTCTGCTTGAACTGTTCATGATAGCAAATGTAGTTGCAAGACAATTCTCTCCCGAAACCAAACGCACGGTTCATTGGTTTACAACTCACCTTAGCTGCTATTCTGTGCTGCTCGTTTCAGCACTTGCACTTTTCATTTATTCAGTCAGGCATCTCAAAAAACAAAGCTCAAACAGAAAAGTTTGGGAAACGCTCAAATACATTTTTTCGATTGTCTCTATAGTATTCGGTATCTATATTTCGATTATGGACTACAAAAAAGGCGAGCAGTTCATAACGCTTATGACGATGACCATTTTTGTTTTCTGCTTTGTTGTGTGGCGCCCAATATATTCAATTCTGCTTTTAGGCGGAACTTACAGCGCTTTCTTCTTTATATGTGATTATTTTCTGCCTGCAACTTATGCAACTAAAATAAATCTTTCGATTGTGTTTATCAGCATTCTTATGAGCGCGGTAAACGCCTACCGCCAGAAATTTACAGAAGCGCAGAAAGACGAAAAGCTTGAACATGCCCAAAGCATTCTGATGAAACTTGCTATAAGCGATGAAGTCACAGGCATTGCGAATATGCAGTATTTCCGGAGTCAGGCACTTGAGCTTATTAATAACAAAGCTACGGATATAGACAAGCTGATTTTCCTTTTTCTTGATGTTGAGAATTTCAAGATTCTGAATGAAAAATACGGCTTTTGGGAAGGAAATGTTTTCTTAAAGAACTTTGCCGACATGATAGAAAAAGTATTTAAAGATTCTCTTGTTGCACATTTTTCTAACGACAATTTTGTAGTTCTCACAAAGAATGAAGCCGTTCAAGAAAAACTGATGACTATTCGGCGCAACATGATAGGTATGGACTATGACATCAAACTTGGACTGAAGGTTGGTGCCTATAAGCCGGAAAACAGGGAATGTCTTCCGCTTATTGCCTGCGACCATGCAAGATATGCCTGCTACACAATCAAAAAGCATTATAACAACGATTACTGCGAATACGACAATTCGATGGCAAGCAATTTCCAGAAAAAGCAGTACATCATCAACAATATTGACAATGCCATAAAGAACGCGCACATCAAGGTTTATTATCAGCCGGTAATAAATACAGCAAACGGAAAAATGTGCGGACTCGAAGCTCTTGCACGCTGGGACGATCCTCAATACGGCTTTCTTTCTCCTGCTGATTTTATTCAGACTTTAGAGGAATATCACCAGATTTATAAACTGGACATGTACATTGTAGAAAAAGTCTGCCGTAATTTTGTTTATGCACAGGAGCATGGGCTTACACTTGTTCCGGTATCGCTCAACTTTTCTAAACTTGACTTTGATTCAATCAATCTTGCCGAAGACGTTGAAAAATGTCTTCAGAAATACGGCATAGACAAAAAGCTTATTCATATTGAAGTTACTGAAAGTACACTGTCTTATGATGATGAAAAGCTCAAAGAAATACTCAGAAAATTCAGAACAAACGGATATGCTCTCTGGCTTGACGACTTTGGTGCAGGTTATTCGGGCTTGAACGTTCTCAAAGAATATGACTTTGACATGATGAAAATCGACATGAAATTTTTGAGCGGTTTTTCAGGCAATGAAAAAGCACAAAGAATTCTCAGGAACATAATCACACTTGCAAAAGAGCTTGGAATGAGCACGCTCACCGAGGGCGTAGAAACTGAAGAAGCTTATCAGTTTCTTAAAGAAAACGGCTGCGAACAGATACAGGGCTATTTATTCGGCCGTCCTATACCAGACAAAGAGCTGTTTGAAAAGCTCAAAGTTGGAATTTACCAGCTTGATTTATGACGGCAGTTGAATTCCAGCCCAAAATCTGATAGATTCATTCATAAGTAATTCATGGACAGTTCGAAGACCTTCCTGTCGTTAAACAAAACCAGGTAAACGTAAAAGCCGCTGAAATGCGTGCAGCCTATTTTTTTACGATCGGAAATCTCTCTGTCAAGGAGGTTTCAAAATGAATGAATTATTTCTTATCATCACTCTTCTAATTTCATTTGGCGGCACAATCGCCTTTATGAAAATCTTTGGCAAGGGCGGACTTTTCGCCTGGATTGGAATCTGTACAGTTTTTGCAAACATTGAAGTTACAATTGTAGTTCATGCTTTCGGTATGGACCAGACTTTGGGCAACACACTGTTTGCGGCTACATTTCTTGCCACTGACATTTTAAGCGAAATCTACGGCAAAAAAGAAGCTTCAAAAGGTGTGCTTGCCGGAATCTTTACAAGCCTTACGTTTATCGTGCTTTCGTTTTTGTGGGTTCATTACATTCCTGCAGAAAACGACTGGGCAAGCGGTTTTGTCAAAGGACTGTTCTCTAACACACCGCGTATGCTGCTTTCAAGCCTTATTGCCTACGCAGTTTCAGAATGGATTGATGTTCAGCTTTACCATGCATGGTGGAATCTTACCGAGAAAAAGACCGGCGACCGCCGCGGTATGCTCTGGTTCCGCAACAACTTTTCTACGCTTGTCTCTCAGTTTGTAAACATCGTGATTTTTAACTTTGGTGCTTTTTCAGGCATTTACACCTTCCGCGAGCTTGTTTCAATTACGGCGGCGTGTTATGTTATCTACATTGTTACAAGCCTTCTGGACACACCGTTTGTTTACATTGCACGAAAAATTACAGCAGGAGATGTAGCAGCAAAGGAGTAACCCTAAAAGATGGATTATTCAAAGCATCCGCTCAAGATTTTTTTTGCTTATTATAAGCCGCACTGGAAACTGTTTGCTGCTGATATGGCATGCGCTGTTTTTATGGCGGCAATCGATGTTGCGTTTCCAATGTTCTCGCGCTATGCGCTGAACACGCTTATTCCCAACCATGAGCTGCGTACTTTTTTGATTCTGGTAGCAGTGCTGCTTGCGGGCTTCTGCCTTCACAAGTGCTGCAACTTTTTTGTGGCTTACTGGGGGCACGTTTTTGGAAACCGCGTTGAGCAGGATATGAGGCGCGATGTCTTTGACCATCTTGAGAAGCTTCCGTTCAGCTATTACGACACACACCGCACCGGCAAAATCATGTCGCGGGCAACCACCGACCTTTTTGAGATTACAGAGCTTGCGCACCATGGACCTGAGGACTTTACCATTGCAATGCTCAATCTCATCGGTGCTTTTATAATGATGCTGCATATCCGCTGGGAGCTTGCAATTGTTGTTATTGTTGTGCTTCCTATTATGATTGCAATCGGCATTTTTTCGCGCCGTAATCTTTCGCGCACATCTACCAAAGTAAAGGAAACTACCGCTGAAGTAAACGCAAGCCTTGAATCAAGCATTTCCGGCATACGCGTTACAAAGGGCTTTACAAATGAAGACTTTGAGCGCAGCCGCTTTGATGTTTATAACAAACAGTACAGCGCGGCAAAACAGGTGCGCTTTAAATATATGGGAAAATTCTTTTCTAATATTGAATTCTGCAATAATCTGCTTTCGCTTGTTGTGCTTGCTGTAGGCGGTTATTTCATTATAAAAGGAAAAATGACCTTGCCCGACCTTGTTGCGGCAAATCTCTTTGTAGCAGCTTTCAGAGCGCCGATTGGAAAATTGAACTTTTTGGTAGAGCAGTTCTCAACCGGCATGGCAGGCTTTAACCGCTTTATCGAAATTATGCGCACAGAGCCCGAACCAAGTGACGCACCTGACGCCGTAGAGATTCTCTCTGCACGCGGCAACATAAGCTTTAAAAATGTTTCATTCTCTTATACCGAAGATTTTCCTGTTTTGGACGGCGTCAACCTTGACATTCACGCAGGCGAAAAATTTGCGCTTGTGGGTGCAAGCGGCGGCGGAAAGTCTACCATCTGCAATCTGATTCCGCGCTTTTACGAAATCACCGGCGGCGAAATTAGTCTTGACGGTATAGACATTAGAAAAATCAAAAAGAAGTCGCTGCGCGCCCAAATCGGCATTGTGCAGCAGGACGTATTCTTGTTCGCCGGCACAATCCGCGACAATATTGCATACGGCAAGCCTGACGCAACAGACGCAGAAATTGAAGCCGCCGCCCGCCGCGCAGAAATCCATGACGACATTATGCTCATGCCGAACGGCTATGACTCAATCGTCGGTGAACGCGGAATTAAGCTCAGCGGCGGACAGAAGCAGCGCGTTTCAATTGCACGATGTTTTTTGAAGAATCCGCCGATTCTGATTTTGGACGAAGCAACCTCTGCTTTAGACACAGCAACAGAGATTAAGATTCAGCATTCATTTGACGAGCTAGCGAAAGGCCGCACTACCCTTGTAATTGCGCACCGGCTTTCTACAATAAAGAATGCTGATAAAATTGCCGTTGTAACCGATCACGGAATCGCTGAACAGGGCACACACGGCGAGCTTATGGAAAAACACGGCGAATATTACAAGTTGCGTACAGTTCAAGAGACTTAAGATTTTTGCAATATCCAGAATAATGCCTTATACTGTTTTAAAGGAATCCGGCAATTATGGCAAAAATCAGTTTAAAACAAAAGCTTAAGCATAAGTATGTGGCAAAGCAGATAAGAAAGCTGTATGGTGCTGCCGACGCAAAACGTGACGCAGAACAGACAACGCCTGATGATATAATTCGTTTTGACAACATTGTTTACGGCGCTGACAAAAAATTCGGAAAGTGGCAGCTTCTTGACGTGTACCGCCCAAAAGCAGCTGGAACAGACAGCGCAATGCAAAAGCTTCCGGTAATTGTGATTGTGCATGGCGGCGGCTGGATTTACGGTGACAAGGACATTTATCAGTTCTACAGCATGCAGCTTGCACAGCGCGGTTTTGCCGTTGTGAACTATTCATACAGACTTGCCCCAGAGGTAAAGTTTCCGGCTCCGCTTGAAGACACAGAAAAGGTGTTCCGCTGGATTTGTGATAATGCAGAGCAATATGGATTTGACGTGCAGAATGTTTTTGCCGCCGGAGATTCTGCCGGAGGGCATATTCTTGCACTTTATGCGTCTGCACTGACAAATGAAGCATATGCAGAAAATTTTCCGTTTATCAGCAGAAAGCCGCTTACACTTAAAGGTGTTGCACTCAACTGCGGAAAATACAAGCCGGATTACGGAATTGAAACTGACAAGGAAGGAGCTATTCTTATAGAAATGATGATGCCTGACGGCGGCACTCCGAAAGAACTGCAGCTGATTGACGCAACTGCCCATATCACTGAGAAATTTCCGGCGGCGTTTGTTATGACCTCGCTTGGTGATGTTCTTAAACCGCAGGCGCCGTTTATTACAGACGCGCTCAAAGCAGCCGGTGTCCGCTATGAATACCACTGTTACGGCACAGACGAAAAGCCGCTCTGGCATGTTTTTCACTGCGACCCGCGCCTGCCAGAAGCTGCCGCCTGCAATGACGACGAATGTGAGTTCTTCAAAAAGCTGATGAATTAG
Source organism: uncultured Spirochaetales bacterium (assembly GCA_946406925.1). Taxonomy (GTDB): domain Bacteria; phylum Spirochaetota; class Spirochaetia; order Treponematales; family Treponemataceae; genus UBA1240. The sequence goes on from CAMJMF010000030.1 coordinate 6,393, forward strand.
GCGCGTCGGCACAAAGCCGCACAAAGCCAGCCGAACTTGCAGCAGTGCGCTGATTTTTATGGAAATACTGAAATTCCTGGTGTATAATTAGCTCATGGCGTCTTTGAACTTTAATTTTGCATCATCACAGCAGCGCACAAAAATCCTGTTTTGGATTACTTCGCTTTGTTCGCTTGTCTACCATCTGGTGGTATTTGGTTTTGCATTTTTTCTTAAGCTTTATCCTCTTTTCTACTATAATATTGTCAGTATAGCTATTTTTACGTTTTTGGTTGCGTTTACTTTTAAATTCAATTCGCTCATAATTCCGTATACAATGCTCCTCACAGAGATTATTGTTCATCAGATTCTGGCTTCTTATTATCTTGGTTCTTACTGCTGCTTTTATTACTTTATTCTTTTGATGGGTCTGCTGCCATTTCTGTTTTTTGTGAATAACTTCAAAGTTTCTGTGCCCATTGCAACAATTACAAGCATTATTTTCATATTATTCGAGAACATGAATTTTCCGCCGGCTTATGAGTCGCTCTCGTTTACACTTTTTAGGGTCATACGTTATGTAAATATTTCCATTGCAATATTCGCCATATTCACAATGGTTATGGTTTTTACGATGATTGTCTTTAAAACCGAAAAGAACCTTGAAAGCAGAAACGACTTTCTTAATACAGAAATGAAGCTTGCTTCTATTGTTCAGCAGAGCTTTTTTAAGCGCGAGCCAATCGAATTTGAGAACTGGGAGCTTGCGTACTACAACATGCCGATGGCGGCTGTTTCCGGCGACATGATTGATGTATACCACAGACAGAGAAATATCGACGGCGTCGGCATTTTTGACGTTTCAGGGCACGGGCTTGCTTCTGGCCTTGTAACAATGCTTGTAAAGAACATAATCCACCAGGAATTTTACAAGGACACCGAAGTTGATCTGGCTGAAATGCTTGGGCGCATAAATGCACGCATTATTCAGGAAAAAGGCGAAATCAAGAACTATCTTACAGGCATTCTCATCAGAATAAACGGAAGCAAACTTGAGCTTGTAAATGCCGGCCACCCTTATCCGATTGTGTACAAAAAAGACCTCAAAGAGTGCTTCTACATTGAACGGATGCCCGGTTCGATGGGTGCTATCGGAATGGAAGACATGCCCACAAATTATCAGTCTCAGTTTGTTGAGCTGAACCCCGGCGATGAGATGATACTCTACACAGACGGAATTACAGACACAGAAAACGAACTAAAAGAAGTTTTTGGCAAAGAAAACTTTATAGCCGCAATAAAACAGAATGCAGACCTGCCCGCAAGAAAACAGACTGCTAATATTGCAGACACTTTAGCAGCTTTTAGAAATTCAGCCGCCTTAAAAGATGACATTACCTTAATTATCTTAAGAAGAAAGCTGTAGTTTCATCTGGCGCAGAAACAAAGTCCAATCTTAAGATCAAATTCTCATTATCAGCTATTTATTCTGAATAAAAAAGCATTATACCTATTGACAAAGTAGGTTATTCAAGTTATAAATATATAAACAAAACCTATTAAGGTACTAGGTAATATTTTGGAGGACATATATGAGTGATATTAAACAGAATGCATTGGAGTTGGTTGGAAACACACCGCTTTTACAGCTTAACGGTTATTCAAAAAAAGCCGGCATCAAGAATGCAACTATTCTTGCAAAACTTGAATACCTGAATCCGGCAGGAAGCGTAAAAGACCGCATTGCACTTGCAATGATTGAAGACGCAGAGCAGAAAGGTCTCTTGAAACCGGGTGCAACAATCATTGAGCCTACATCGGGCAACACAGGTATCGGTCTTGCATCAGTTGCAGCAGCAAAAGGCTACAAGGCTGTTCTTACATTGCCTGAAACCATGAGTGTTGAGCGCCGCAATCTGCTTAAGGCTTATGGTGCAGAGCTTGTTCTTACAGAAGGCGCAAAAGGCATGAAAGGCGCAATCGCAAAGGCTGAAGAACTTCAGAAATCAACACCGGGAAGCATTATCCTCGGTCAGTTTGTAAATCCTGCAAACCCTGCAATCCATAAAAAGACAACAGGACCAGAAATCTGGAAACAGACAGACGGAAAAGTTGACATCTTTGTAGCCGGCGTAGGCACAGGCGGAACTTTGACAGGTGTCGGCGAATATCTTAAATCTCAGAATCCGAACGTTAAGATTGTTGCTGTTGAACCGGCTACAAGCCCTGTTCTTTCAAAAGGCACAGCAGGTGCACACAAAATCCAGGGAATCGGTGCAGGCTTTATCCCTGATGTTTTGAACACAAAGATTTATGACGAGATTATCCCGATTGAAAATGATGATGCTTTCACAGAAGGCCGCACATTCGCAAGAAGCGAAGGAATTCTTGTAGGCATTTCAAGTGGTGCAGCTCTTAAGGCAGCCCGCATTCTTGCAGAACGCCCTGAAAACAAAGGCAAAACAATTGTTGTTCTGCTTCCAGATTCAGGCGACCGTTACCTCAGCACACCGCTTTTCAGCGACAACTAATTCTAACAGTTTTTCAAACAACGGGCTGCCCGGACGAGCCGCAAGACTTGCAGGCAGCCCTATTTTTTATACCGTCTGCTGAATTAATGTTCGCAGACAGTAAAATGGAGTTTTTATGGCAAAGGAATTTTCTGAAATAGCAAACAATCACCCATGCTTTGGAAGCGGAAGGGCAACAGCAGGACGCATTCATCTTCCTGTCTGCCCGGGCTGCAATATTGCGTGCCGCTTCTGCGAGCGTAGTCTGAATACCACAGAAAACAGGCCTGGTGTCACAGGGAAAATTCTCAAGCCGGAAGAAACTATTCCGCTTATTAAAAAAGCGCTCGAAATCAGCCCGGAAATTCGCGTAGCAGGAATTGCCGGCCCCGGCGATACGCTTGCGAGCGACAATGCTATAAAAACTTTCAGGCTTATCGGAAAAGAATTTCCGCAGCTTATAAAGTGCATGAGTACCAACGGGCTGCTTTTAAGCGAGCGCGCTCAAGAAATCATTGATGCAGGAATTGACACGCTTACAGTTACAGTAAACGCCGTAGACCCGGAAATTGAGGCACAGCTTAATGACTACATTATCTTTCACGGAAAAAAGATTGAGGGCGTTGAGGGTGCAAAAATTCTTATAAAGAACCAGCTTGAAGGCATCAAAAAAATTGCAGAAGCCGGAATTACGATAAAAGTGAACACTGTACTTGTTCCGCGTATAAACGGCACACATATCGAAGAGATTGCAAAAGCTGTTTCAGCGGCAGGCGCAAAAAAGTATAACATTATTCCGCTTATTCCAACGGCTAAGCTTTCTGAAGAGCCTGCACCAACCTGCCAGGAAATCCACGCGGCACGCGATGCAGCTTCTAAGCATATCGAGCTGTTTTTGCACTGCAACCACTGCCGCGCTGATGCCGTAGGCGTTCCAGGCAAAACAGAATTTTCTAACATTTTATACGCAAAATTAGGTTCTAACGACAGCATAAAGGAAAATTTCTCACATGGCTGATAAAAATTCGTATAAAGTAGCCGTTGCAAGCACAGACGGAAAAAACATCGATGTTCATTACGGAAAAGCAGACAAATTTTTCATTTATCAAATAGATGATGAAGCCGGTTTCGATTTTATCGAAGTAAGAAATACAAAGCCAGCATGCTTTGGCGGCGGACACCTTGTAGCTGAAATGGAAAGAAGCACATCACAGTTTACAGACTGCCGCTATGTTGTAGCAGCCAGAATTGGAAGCGGCGCAGCAGCAAGCCTTGCAGCAAAAGGAATTTCCGGAATGGAACTTCCAGAAACTATAGATGACGCACTTATAAAAGTACAAAAATACAATCAGATTCAGGGGCTTTTCGGCTAACCCCATAATTTCCGTACAAAGCGCATTGAGCAGCATTCTCTTTTACAGCGCAGTCTCACGCCTGTGCGGGAACAGCATTTTTCAAACATATTAGACCATCACACCATATCTTAAAAAAAATCAAAAATATTTCAAAACCTATTGACTAAGTAGGTAAATAAAGTTATATTACTATTACCTAGTAGATAGATAGGTATTATAAACTAAAACTTAGAAATAGCGGACTTAGTTCCGCAGACAATTATTTCTTCTTTGTGGACTATTCCGCACAGAGAAAGAAACATAGGAGCACAAAATGGGCGAACTTAGACAGATTGCAATTTATGGAAAAGGCGGAATTGGAAAGTCTACAACTACGCAGAACTTAACAGCCGGACTTGTTGAACACGGAAAAAAAGTCATGGTAGTAGGCTGTGACCCAAAGGCTGACTCTACACGCCTTTTGCTCGGCGGACTTGCACAGAAAACAGTATTGGATACAATCCGTGACGAAGGTGAGAGCATTGAGCTTGACCGGATTATGAAAACCGGTTTTGGCGGCACACGCTGTGTTGAATCAGGCGGACCAGAGCCGGGTGTAGGCTGTGCTGGACGCGGTATCATCACATCTATAAGCATGCTTGAAAATCTTGGCGCTTATACAGACGACCTTGACTTTGTTTTCTACGACGTTCTTGGTGACGTTGTCTGCGGCGGCTTTGCTATGCCGATCCGCGAAGGCAAGGCTAAGGAAATCTATATTGTTGCTTCTGGTGAAATGATGGCATTGTATGCCGCAAACAATATTGCAAAAGGCATCAGCCGTTATGCAAAGGCAGGCGGTGTCCGCCTCGGCGGCATTATCTGTAACAGCCGCAACGTAGACCGCGAGCTTGACCTGCTTCGCGCCTTCTCAAAGGAACTTGGAACACAGCTTTTGTATTTTGTTCCACGCGACAATATTGTACAGCGCGCAGAAATCAACCGCAAAACTGTAATTGAATATAAGCCGGATTCAGCACAAGCCCAGGAATACAGAAACCTCGCTGAAGCCGTAATCAACAATACTTCGTTCACCATTCCTACACCGATGACACAGGAAAGACTTGAACAGATTCTTCTTGAATACGGTCTGATGGACATGGCAGACGATTACAAAATCTAAAACAGGCACTGCGGGTATCTTTAGAACCCGCTCCTGCAGCATTGAAAAAGTCAGAAAGCTTGTGCCGTCAATTTAAGGATACCGGCATTTGCGTCTTTAACGGGAGATTTTATGGCATTAAAAATTGCCGTCGCAAGTTCTGACGGCGTAAACGTGGATCTGCATTTTGGAAAAGCAGATTCATTTTTGATTTATGAGTTTGAAGAAAATAACGGCACCAAGGTTTTTGTAAAAAAAGAAATCCGTAAAATTCCGGTTGAAACTGTAGCTGCTTCTGCAATTGAACAGAAAGAACCGTGCGGCACAGTTTCAGAAGACGGTGTCTTTACTTGCGGCAGGTGTCATGGAGGCGGCGGCTGTTGTGGCGGCGGTGGCGGCAAAATTTCACCGCGGGTTGAAAAATTTTTAGACTGCAGGGCAGTTATTGCCGCCCAAATCGGTGACAACGTCCGCCGCCAGTTTGAACGCAATGCGGTAAGCGTTTTTGACATAGAGCTTCCGGTTTCAGAAGCTTTGGAAAAACTTGCCGCCTATTACAACAAATTCGGGGAATAAATATGGCTTTATCTATAGAAACAAAATGCATTCACCTTGAAAAACAGGAACAGGCTTCAGAAACAGACACAAACTCTGCATGTAGTCACTATGGTTCAATTAGCTTTCCTATTTATCAGACGGCAACCTATGCTCATCCGGGAGTCGGCAAAAGCACAGGTTTCGACTATTCCCGTTTGCAGAACCCGACACGCGAGCAGCTTGAAAAGCTTGTCTGCGCTCTTGAAAACGGAATTGATGCATTTGCGCTTTCTACAGGTATGGCAGCCATTACTCTCCTCATGGAGCTTTTTAAGCCCGGCGACCATCTTATTATTGATTCTGATTTGTACGGCGGTACAATCAGACTTTTTGATAATGTTTCTGTAAAAAACGGAATTAAATTCAGCCGGGCAAATTGCTCTCAGGATAATATTGAGGCGCTGATAACTTCAGACACAAAAGCAATTTTTATTGAAACTCCGACAAATCCGATGATGAACGTAACCGATATTTCTGCCGTTGCAAAAATCGCAAAACGTCACAATATTCTTTTGATTGTTGATAATACCTTTATGTCGCCTTATTTTCAGACACCGCTTGATCTTGGTGCAGACGTGGTTGTTCATAGCGGAACAAAATTTCTTGCCGGCCACAATGACACCCTCGCAGGTTTCATCATCATTAAACGCCCTGAATTGCAGGAAAAACTAAGGTTTTTAATTAAAACCACAGGTTCTGGGCTTGCGCCTTTTGACAGCTGGCTTGTTCTCCGCGGAATCAAAACACTGGCTTTACGCATGGAAAAGGCGCAGGCTTCTGCCATGAAAATTGCACAGTGGCTTAAAACCCAGAAGGCAGTTACATCTGTAATCTATCCTGGTCTTGAAGAGCATCCCGGCCACAAAATCATGAAAAAGCAGGCGCGCGGCTTCGGCTCAATGGTAACATTCAGAGCAAATTCAGTTGAAAAAGCTTTGTCTATACTTGAGAAAGTACACCTCATAAAATATGCCGAAAGTCTCGGCGGCGTAGAAACACTGATTACCTACCCTACAACACAGACTCATGCAGACGTTCCCGAAGAACTCCGTCTCAAAAACGGAATTACGCCGGAAACACTGCGTCTTTCTGTCGGCATTGAAAACACCGAGGATATCATTGCCGACCTTGAACAGGCATTGAGATAAAATTACCTGAAATTGAAATTTTGAAAAGCGGTTATTCAGCTTAACTAAATAACCGCGATTGAACTGTCACAGAGTTTGAGGGCTTCCGGGTTATGGCTTGCTATGAGGATTGTTTTTCCCTCATCAGCAAGACGGCGGAAGATTTGTATAATAGCTTTGGTCTGTTCTACGTCAACGGAATCAGTAGGTTCGTCTGCAAGCAGAATTGAGGGGCTGTTGATTAGAGCGCGGGCAATTAAAACCCGGTGATTTTCACCTCCCGAAAGAGTCGCAGGGTTTGACGCAGCAAGATGCTCAATTCCAAGTTTCTGTAAAAGTTCCCGGGCACGCTTTGTAATTTCAGCAACTTCAGCCTTTGAATGTTTTCTGCCGTCCAAAAAAGCGGGCAGGCGTACATTGTCAATCACAGAAAGATTTTCAAGAAAGCTCTGTTCCTGCGAGATAAATCCGATATTCTTGTTTCTGAACATACTCAGTTTTTTATCATCAAGAGAAAGAATATCTGTACCGTTTATAGCAAGCGTGCCGTTGTCCGGCTTTTGAAGGCCTGCAATTATTGAAAGCAATGTGCTTTTTCCTGCGCCGGATTTTCCTGTAATTCCGATGAATGAACCGTCAGAAATAGAAAAGCTGAGATTTTTAAGCACATCAATTCTGCCGCGCGGAGTTATGAACGATTTTGAAAGATTTTGTGCCTGCAGCATATTTTTTCCTTTTAGCGAAGTCCTTCGTAAACTTCATGGTTTGAAACTTTTAAAGCGCTGTACACTGCCGAAGCAAGACACGCCGCAACAAGAACGGCAAATGTCAGAAGCGCAAAAAGCAGAATCTGCCCTACCCCGGACAAAACAAACGGCATATTGATTTTCTGCGAAATAGCATAATTAAATGGAAGAAAAACCAACGCGCTTATAAAAATGCCTGAAACTGCACCGCCTGCACCCAAAATTGCCGCTTCTGTAAACACTATTGAGCACAGCTTTTTTGCGTCCGCACCAAGCACACGCAGAATCGAAAATTCGCGCAGCCGCTCATTTATTGAGAGTGAGAAAACAATTGCAAGCGTAAGCACCGTAATCAAAATTACAAGCACACTGCCTGCATAAAGAAAAACCGAAAACGACGAAATGCTTTCCATAAGTCCGCTGACAAATCTGCCGCTCTGAATAACCTGCACGCCGGAAACTGCGCCTTTTATGCGCGCCGTTGTGCTGTCAGGCTTTACGCCGTCAGCAAGCTTTACAAAAATTACGCTTGCCTTTGTTTTTGTGTCGCCGTCTGAGATAAAGCCGAAGCCTTTTTGTTTTGCGTCGTCAAAGATTTTCTGCAATGTCGTAATATCAGCATAAATTACACTGTCCATGCCTGTGCCGCTTTTAGCAAGGCGGGCTGTAACTTTATGCGCATTCGCAAAAAAAGTGACTTTGTTCTTTTCTGTATTGATGTTACTGCCTGCGAGAATCACCTCACCGGCGCCGTCAATTTCTGAAAGCTTTTTTCTTGCCCAGTTTTTGACAATAAAATCAGTTGACGGGTCAAAGCCTATTATCTGAATTGGAAAATCACAGCAGCTTTCGCTAAGGCTTGTAAGGTAGAACTGGCTCGTCACCTTTTCTACACCTGGAACTGCCCGCACAGCGTCTTCAATTGATTTATCCAAATAAAAGTAATTCGGCTCGCCGGAAAGCAGGACACTTTCCATCTGCGTCTCAAAACCTTCCGGCACAATCATAAGGTCTGCGCCGATTCTGTTCTGCAGACCGGCAAGACCGTCCCTTATGCTCGATGTGAGAAGAAGGCTGGCAAACAGAACCGCACCCGACAGGGCTATTAAAACGATGAGCGCGGTTGTCCGCCAGGGCTTTTTTCTTATGTTATTGAGCGCCAGGCTTCTGATTGTTATTTCTTTTTCCATAAAAGAATTGTCTGTACTGAAGAAATAACGAAAATCAATATTCCGAAAACCAATACTGTTGGTGCGGTAACTGCATGGCAGTGCATTTTCGGCATATCACAAACTTTTGCAAATGTGTACGGGGCAATGCCTACCAGAAGACCGAGCACTGCTGTAAGACTTGATAAGATAAAGCTGATTTTTTTCATATTTAACCTCTTGAACCGTTAATTTCCTTATAAGTTTTTGTTGCACTGTCGTAGATGTATCCGTCAGGCACACCGAAGAGCTCGATATATCCAAGTTCAATAAATTTTTCAATGTCGGTTGAATCTTTCAAGATTCCGGCTTCCTGCAGCTGGCGGGCAGCGGCATCAAAAGTCTTTTTACCGAGAGAGCGGCTTGGCTGATAGTTGAGCTCTTCAAGAAGAGCAGCGTTAAAATCAAGGTCACCTGCTACAAGGTCGTTCTCAATCTGAAGCTGTGCAACGGCACGTGGTTCTGCCTCAACATAAGCCGCTGCCTTCTGCAAAGCGCGGGTAACTGCTGCCGCACCTTCCGGATTTTCACGCAGCAGTTTGTGAGTTACAAACTGCTGGCAGCAGTATTCTTTCACGAACTTCTCATCAATTCCTGTGTCCAGAATTTTTCTGAAACCGTAGGCAAGCTCGCCTTTTGTAGCAATCGGGTCATGTGCACCGATTACATCAACCGCGCCGTTGTTCAGAGCAATCGCAAGGTCACTTGAAGCATAGGCAAGAAATTCAACTTCATTGTTATCAGCTGTAACACCAATGCCTTCATCCATAAGCTTGCGTTTAAGGTTCATAACTGCACTGTCAGCAAGCCCCGGAACACCAATCTTTTTTCCGCGCAAATCTGCCGCAGAATAGATGTCGCTGTCGGCGCGCACATAGTATTTTGTACAGCCGATATGGATTCCCGATGTAAACGAAATCGGAAGTCCGTTTTCCATTGCCTGAAGCTGTGTTGCATACAAGCCGTAGCCTGCATCAACTTTGCCAGAAGCAATCATCTCACCCAAAGTTGCGCCGCCCTCGACTACCTGAACGTATTCAGCTTTCTGTCCGATTTTGGCAAGCTCTTCGTCAAACAGACCGAGCTTCATTGCAACATGAACCGGGGCATGGCACAGGCTTCCTGTAGAAAAGTTGATGCGTACAACCTTCTGTGCCTGGCTTCCGCCTTCAGCGGCATTTTTTTTGCTGCAGGCGGTAAATGAAATAGCAGCAACCGCCATCGCGGCAGCTCCCAAAATGAACAATAATTTTTTCATATGTACCTCCATATTTAATTAATCTCTAAAAACCATTTACACTGCCCTCCACTTGAATGCGGAGAACAAGCGGTACTAGAAGCTTCTGTTTACCTTCTGGTGAACAGAAGCTTCTAGGTGATATGAAAATACAAGGATGTATTTTCATATTGCGTATTCCACTTCCTGAACTTTACCGGCATAATCCAGAATCTCAAGAATCTGGGTGCGGTACTTAAGAAAGATGTCCTGACCGCGTGCGCGCGGATGGCTCAATTCAACTGCTATAATTCTCTCAACCTTCGCCGGACGCGGACTCATTACAACAACGTAATCGCTCAAGTAAACTGCCTCGTCCACATCGTGAGTTACCATAACCATTGTGGTGTTGTGCTCTTTCCAGAGGCGCAAGATTTCGTCCTGCATGGTCATTCTCGTAAAGGCGTCAAGAGCGCCGAGCGGCTCGTCAAGCAGCAGAATCTTCGGGTGACCTACAAGCGCGCGCGCAAGACTTGCACGCTGGTTCATACCGCCTGAAAGCTGATGCGGAAAAGACTTTTCAAAACCTTCAAGCCCTACAAGCTTAATGAACTCGTCAACATCATTTCTGCGGTCTTTGTAGATATGGCGCGCACGAAGCCCGAATGCCACGTTATCGCGGATTGAAAGCCACGGAAACAGATTTGCCTGCTGGAACGCAAAACCGCGGTCACTGCCCGGCTTTGTGATTTTTGTTCCGTCTACAAGCACCTCACCTGCAGTCGGCGTCTCTAGTCCTGCGATACAGCGCAGAAGCGTTGTCTTGCCGCAGCCGGACGGTCCGATAAGCGAGACAAAGCTTCCTGCCGGAATTGTAAAGTCTACGCCGTTCAGGGCAGTTACTTCTTCAGCTTCTCCTTGATTAAAAATCTTGGTTATATTTGATAATTTGATTTCTCCACTCATTCTTTTCTCCTACCTACCGCGGAAAAATCACAGATTTTTCCGAAACTCGCTCAAAACCTGTCTCACAGGTTTTGCCGGCTTACGCCGTCGCTCCCTACCACTTGATTAAACCTTTCTGCCAGCTCAAGACTTTTGAGCGCACTTTGAAAAGTGCCGTAATAATCACAGTACAAAAAAGCGCAATCAGAATAAGTCCGGCATAAACGCCTGCGTACATCATCATTGCTTTCTGATAACTGATGTACCAGCCGATTCCGTACTTTGCGCCGAACATTTCAGCCGTCATAAGCGCAATGAATGCCGCACAGATTCCGTTGAACACGCCCTGAAAAATATTGGGCAGCGCAGCCGGAACCGCAATCTTGAAAACCTGAAAGAAAGTGCCTGCTCCGAGCGTTTTTCCCACCTCAAAATAGACCTTGCTGGTATTCTGAATGCCTGAACTTGTCATAAGCTGAACCGGGAACCACACCGCAAGCGCAATAATGAATACACTCGCACCGAAGGGTGTCGGAAACGTTGTAAGCACAAGCGGAATCCATGCAGTTGCCGGAATCGGACCGATGAGCTTTATATAAGGATTAATCCAATAGTAGACTTTCTTTGAAAAACCGAGACAGACGCCGGTTATAAAACCTGTAATAACACCCCAGAAAACGCCGAGAAGCAGAAGCCTGAATGAGTACCAGATACATTTACCAAGAAGAGCCGTCTGTCCGGCAAAAACTGCAAGAATATTGTCATAGCTCGGAAAGAAAATAACAGGAAGAAGTGCAAACTTTGCAGTTGCAAGATTAATTACAATTACAACGCCGGCTGCACCAAGCAAAAAAGGGCCTTTCTGCTCGAGCGAGCGGCGCACTCTCGGAATAAAAAATGACAAGACAAAAAACAGCAGCGCAGCGCCAAGCAAAACAAGCAAAAGCCGCTCATAATAATGGCGCGCCGCCGCAGGATGCTGTACACTGTCCGGCAAGGCAGCCTGAACAACAAAGGCAAGCACTACCCCAAGCGCCGGAAACAGCCGTTTTATAACACTTTTAAGATTCAACATTTGCATCTCCTGAATACCTACTAACTTAGTATGTTATACAGAAAATACACGCGTTTGAATAATACAAGTTTTCTATTAGTGTTATAGATTTTTGTTATAACTCTTTGTGATTATTCAGCTTGTAAGAGCATGCATAAATTTTTATAATGCTATCTATGAATACATATCAGTTTGCACGCACAAGGCTCACTTTTGGAAAAGAAAACATGGAAAAGCTTTACAACGCCCGGGTAATTGTTTTCGGCATCGGCGGTGTCGGAAGCTATGTTGTAGAAGCCCTTGTCCGTTCGGGTGTTGGTGCAATTGATATTGTTGATGACGACAAAATATGCCTTACAAATCTTAACCGTCAGCTTTATGCGCTTTATTCCACAATCGGAAAAGACAAGGTTGATGTTGCAGAAGAGCGGATTCATGATATAAACCCTGACTGCAAGGTAACAAAATGGAAGACATTCTACATGCCTGAGAGCGCAGATCAGTTTGATTTTTCTCAGTATGATTATATTGTTGACTGCATTGATACGGTTACCGGCAAGCTTGAAATTATTACACGGGCAAAAGCACTGAAAAAACCGGTTATAAGCTGTATGGGTGCCGGCAACAAGGTTGACCCGTTCAAGCTCAAAGTTGCAGATATTTCAAGAACTTCGGTCTGTCCGCTTGCCCGCGTTATGCGTAACGAGCTGAAAAAGCGCCGCATCAAACGTCTGAAGGTTGTGTTCTCAACAGAACAGGTTATTCCGCCCCATGATGAAGATTTGGACATAAGCTGCAAGGTAAACTGCGTGTGTCCTCCCGGTACAAAGCGCAAATGTACAGTCAGAAACCAAGTGCCCGGCAGCAACGCCTTTGTTCCGTCTACCGCAGGCATGATGATTGCCGCCGAAGTTATAAAAGACCTGACCCAGTTTCATGTAACAAATCTGTTCAAGGACTAAACCGCCCTGCCCATTGCGCCATCGCAAGTGCTTCTGTAAGCACGCCTTCTTTTTGCAGATTCAGCTATTTCTTTACCGGAATTTTCTTCCGCATGTCAGAAAGTCTGTTCAGCGCTTCGTTCAGTGTTTCATTCTTTTTTGCAAAATGAATGCGGACATAGCGGTTTTCTGGCTCGCGGAAAAAAGATGAGCCCGGCACAGTACCTACACCGACATTGCGGGCAAGAACTTCTGCAAATTCTAAGTCAGACTCATAACCGAATTCGCTTATATCGATTAAGATATAATAAGCTC
>CAMJMF010000031.1 GCA_946406925.1 uncultured Spirochaetales bacterium
TATGAAATGCAGCAGAAGCAGGAGCTTGCTCTGCTTGATTTGTCCGGCGCGCCGAACGATGACATTACCTATCTTGGTGCTTCATTCAACTCGCTTTCATCTTCAATTAACAACCTTATGTCAATTTTCAGGCGCTTTACCACGCGGGACGTTGTTGAGCATGCTTACAAAGACCATCATGTAGGACTTGAAGGCGCGCAAAGAGAACTTACAATTCTGTTCTCTGATATTAAAGGCTTTACCTACATGACCGAAACGCTCGGAAACGACATTATCAATCTGCTTAATATCCATTATTCGCGCACAATCAACAAAGTGCACGACCAGAACGGAATTATCGGTTCGATTATCGGTGACGCGGTTCTTGCCATATACGGCGCGCTTGAGGGTGATGACCACAACAAATCGCTTGAAGCCGTAAGAAGTGCGTGGGCAATTACTAAAGAAACTGCGCTTCTCCGTGAAGCCATGATTGCAAGACGTGTAGAAATTGAAAAAGAACGATCTCTGACAGAGGCTGAAGAACGCGTTTATAAGGCTGTTCTCATTGATGTCGGTGTCGGTATTGACGGCGGTACAGTGTTCTATGGAAACATCGGCTCTATGGAGCGCATGACAACAACCGTTATCGGCGACAACGTAAACGCTGCAAGCCGTCTTGAAGGACTTACGCGCATATATCATCTGCCTGTTATAGTTTCAGAATTTGTAAAGAACGATATTTCTCAATTTACATCGCAGTACCGTTTCTACGAAATTGATACGGTTCAGGTTAAAGGCAAGACTGAAGGAAAAAAGATTTACTTCCCTTATGACACATTGGAACCGGACGAAAAGCTTGAAAAACAGTTTGAAAGTTTTGAAGCCGGTCTTCAGGAATATTATGCCGGAAACTGGGCTGAAGCAAGAAAACTTATGCGTCAAAGCGGCCATGCTGTTACTGAAATTTTCCTTGAGAGAATGGGCTCAAGAAATGTACCTGAAAACTGGAGTGGTATATGGACAATGACAACAAAATAAATATTTCAAAGCCTGAAGTTAAGCTTTTTCTCGGCGATAAGATTATAACTCCTGATTTGTCTTCGGCGTCTTCATATAATATAGAAGAAGAATTTGCCAAGGCGAAAAACAACCGCTCTTATAAAGTTCCGCTGATTCTTATTGGAATGGGCATTTTTGTGGTTGTGTTCTCAATTCTGTTCACCAGATATGTAAAGATACAGAACGAAAAAATGAAGGTAAGCGTAGAATCTTTTGACGACTTGAATCTGCGCCGCCTTCTCGATTCAGTTTCGCGTATTGAAAACGAGCTTTCGCTTGCAATGGCTGAAAAAAAGCAGATTGATGACACTTATAAAGAAAGCATTTCAAGCGCAGAGCAGTTCCGCGATGCAGATCTGCACACGCTGCAATACATGAATCTCTCAAAAAATGAGTACAGCAAACAGAGACAGGCAATAATCGATTCATGTGAGCATAAAAAAGCTTTTATCAAAGTTGCTTATGATGAAGACACCGAATACATTGACGCAAAAATTAAGGGGCTGACAGACCAGCTTGCAGCAATGGACAGCGCAAATCTTGAACGCGCGCAGGAAATGCAGTCAGAAATTGACTCTCAGCGCAAGGTCTTTGAAATTGAAAAGCAGCAGCTTGTTGATGAATATGAAACAAATATAGAGGCTCTCAAAAGTCAGCTTGCAAGCCAAAAAGAAGAAGCCTACAAAGAGCGCAACAAGGCTATTGATACTGTTGCGGCGCGTTACAAAAAAGAGATAGCCTCGCTTAAGGCAACAATTGATTCTCTTGACCCTGTGCTTAAAGACGAAAAGGCAAGCAAAATTGTGATTGACACAAACTTGCTTGAAAACACTGAACCTGCGCTTTTAAGCCCTATAGCTGAAAAATTTGAGCTTGCCGAAAACGATGTGCTGCTTCTCGGTGTTATTGACGGAAAGCTTTCAAATTATGAGTATCTTGCGAACAAAATTGCAGTACAGCCGCATAAAAACAGCCTTGCTTCGTTTGCAAGAACAAGAAACTTGATTCTGCATTCATGTACAAATGATGTAGTAACGCTTATAACAAGCATTTTGTCTTCAAGAGGTGAAGCGGAAGAAAAGGCTGCCGCGCTTGATTCGATGGTGCATTCCTATGAGTTTTATCTTGAAACGAATTTGAAAGAGTCAGGTGATTTTGGCTGTGTTGTTGACCCGCGGAATAAAAACGAAATTGTTGTGTATGTTTCGCCTGTTTATAAAGAAACAATTGAAGACACACCGGCTTATGTGTACCGCAAGGCAAACGAGCTGATAGGCGAGGTTGTGCTTAAAAAGCATGGCGATAAAATTGTTGCTGTTCCGCAAAGTTCGAGAGTCGGCTCTAAGATCAAAGTCGGCGACCGCGTATTGATTAATGTTTCAAACCCTAAGTAGCGGCTTGTAATTTCAAAATGTAAAACTATTTGTTTTTACACATTTTGTGTACATATCAATAAGAATTATTAGTATTATAGTAGCAGTTCTGCTTGAGAATTTTTTCAGGCAGAACCTTGCTGCAAAATTCACTTTTAAAGAATTGACTATGAAAGAAAAACTAGTTTTTACCGCATTAATATTTTTTGCCGGCTGTGCCTTTGTTTTTTGTCAGGCAGATAAAGAGCCGGTTGTAATTGGTACAGAAGTTGAAGCAAAAACAGAACTTGAAAATTCTGTGGTTCATCAGGCAGAAGCACCGGCTGTAGATGACGGCAGCTTGTCGCAGAAAGGCGCTGATTCTGCTGAAGTAATTGAGATTGATTTGTATGAAAGCGACGATGAGCCAGGCGCAATAAAACAGAAAGACATGCCTTACAGAGGCTGGAAAATTCAGGAAACAGCTGAAAATGAGAAAACAAATACTGTAAAAATTGCAACTTTTGACGGCAGAACTGCGTCTATACATATTGGTGATAATTCAAATGCTGACAAAATCTTAAAGTCAATCGGCCGCGCTC
The DNA here is from genome assembly GCA_946406925.1 of uncultured Spirochaetales bacterium. Taxonomy (GTDB): domain Bacteria; phylum Spirochaetota; class Spirochaetia; order Treponematales; family Treponemataceae; genus UBA1240. Next base: position 2,996 of record CAMJMF010000031.1, read on the forward strand.
TTGATGCCGCATGGCAGATTCCGGGAATGAAGGCTGAAAAAGCCGCTGTCTATGTTGATGATTCGGCGCATTTCCGCTTTGTTATTTTTCCGACATCGTTTGTTTACAAAGATATTAATTTATGCGAATATTTACCGTCAGGCATGGCGTTTTCTTATGATTCGTCTTTGGTTTATGACGTTGTACTGAAAGTCGGTGAATTGATGCCGCGGGTAACAGGTATTTTTGTATCTGAAAAAAATCTGGCAGAGCTTTTGTATAATGCGGTTATTGCGCCGGATATTTATATGTATGATGATAATCTTACAGCCCGCGTTGAGCGCCTTGAAAAAGCTTTATTAGCCCTGGCTCCCAAATCGATGTATTCAAAACCTTATGAAATCGATCCGGGGCTTATTCAAATAGTAAAAAAGTTGTACAGCGAGAACAATAATATAACCAAAAAGGAAGTAACTGCCTGGTTAAAGCAGCAGAAGATAAAATATTCACAGTCTGATATTGATACTATTTTTGTTGTTTTGCTTGGTATATACGAGTAGGTTTTTAGAAATTTATGGAAAAAAATGAATCAGAATTAAACCAGAAAAAAAGTGATGCAAATGCGCTGCCTTTGCGCGTTGGTATTGATGTCGGCTCAACAACTGTAAAGATTGTCATTCTTGATGAACATGACAAAATGCTTTACGGCGATTATGAGCGGCACCGCGCTGATATTAGAAGTACTATCATTTCAGTTGTCACAAAAGCTTTGGACAGCGTGCAGACTCAGGTTGAGGGCGGTGCGGAACGCGCCCTTTCTGTACGCGTAACTGGTTCCGGCGGTTTTGCTGTTTCTCAATGGCTTTCAATTCCTTTTATTCAAGAAGTTGTGGCATCTACTACGGCAGTCCGCCACATTATTCCGCAGACTGATGTAGTAATTGAGCTTGGCGGTGAAGACGCCAAAATAACATATTTTACCGGCGGTATCGAGCAGCGCATGAACGGCACCTGCGCCGGCGGAACTGGTGCATTTATAGACCAGATGGCTGCGCTTCTTGAAACTGACGCAAGCGGACTTAACGAGCTTGCCCGCGGTGCAACAACAATTTATCCGATTGCGGCGCGGTGCGGTGTTTTTGCCAAAACAGACGTGCAGCCTCTTATAAATGAAGGCGCACGCAGAGAAGATATAGCCGCTTCAATTTTTCAGGCTGTTGTAAGCCAGACAATATCAGGCCTTGCATGCGGTAAACCGATACGCGGACGTGTAGCTTTCTTGGGCGGTCCTCTGCACTTTCTTGACCAGCTCCGCCACCGTTTTATTGAAACGCTGAAACTTTCTGGCGATGCAATAATTGTGCCGGAAAATTCACAGCTTTTTGTTGCAGGCGGTGCAGCATTTTCTGCTTATGGCGCAAAAAAGCAGGGCGCAGACGGCAAAATAAATTGCGTAGCCGGCTGTCCTGGCTGTGACAAGTCTGAAACTTGTACCAATGCAGTTCAAACCGTAGAAAATGAAACATTCGTAACGATTAGCGAACTGCGCTCTTCGCTTAAAAAGCTTGTCGGTGCTGAAATGCAGGAAGTTCAGCGCATTGAGCCGCTTTTTGCCAACCAGAAAGAGCTTGACGAATTCTATGAGCGCCATTCAGCCGAGATGGCTGCAACTTCAGATTTGAACGCAGCTACAGGTCCTGTTTTTCTGGGACTTGATGCAGGTTCAACAACAACAAAAGCCGTCTTGATTGATTCAGACGGACGCATTTTGTGGCGTTTCTATGACGTTAATGCCGGAAACCCTGTAGAGCTTGCTGTGCGTGTTTTAAAAGACTTGTACAAGCAGCTGCCAAAAGATGTGTACATTGCGCGCTCAATTTCGACCGGCTACGGCGAGGCACTTTTTCAGGCTGCACTCGGTGTTGACGGCGGCGAAGTTGAGACAATAGCCCATTACCGCGCGGCAGATTTCTTTGTGCCGGGTGTTGAATTCCTGCTTGATATCGGCGGACAGGACATGAAGTGTCTCCGCATGAAAAACGGCGCAATTACGTCAATTCAGCTTAACGAAGCCTGTTCCTCGGGCTGCGGAAGCTTCCTTGATAATTTTGCGCGTTCTCTCGGCATGAACGTGCGCGAATTCAGCCAGAAAGCGCTGCTTGCTGAAAAGCCTGTAGATTTGGGCAGCCGCTGTACTGTATTTATGAACAGCCGTGTAAAGCAGGCTCAGAAAGAAGGCGCAACTGTAGCCGACATTTCAGCCGGTTTGTCTTATTCGGTTATTAAAAATGCACTTTTCAAAGTAATCAAACTGCGCCGTGCTTCTGAAATCGGTTCAAAAGTTGTGGTTCAGGGCGGAACATTTAACAATGACGCAGTTCTCAGAGCTTTTGAAAAAATTGCCGGCGTCAATGTTTTCAGACCTGATGTAGCTGGCTTAATGGGCGCTTATGGCGCGGCGTTAATTGCGCGCGACCAGTGGCTCGACATTGTTAAGCTTAAGCCTGAAGAAGACGGCTATGATCCGAATATTTCTGTAATTGAAGAGCTTAAAAAGCGCAAAGAAATTCCTGAGATTCATTCTTCGATTGCTTCAATTGAAGAACTTGAGAATTTCAATGTTTCACTTGAACTTAGACGCTGCGGACGCTGCGCAAACAACTGTCTTTTGACTATAAACAATTTCTCAAACGGCGATGATCCTGACAGACCGCCGCGCCGCTTTATAACGGGCAACCGCTGTGAGCGCGGTGCAGAATTGCCGGATGCAGAAAAAACAGCGGTTAAGACAATTGACGCAAGCAATGCGCGCAAAGATGAAGAAAGCGAAAAAGATGTTCCGAATCTTTTTGCATGGAAATACAAGCGCCTTTTCAGCTATGTGCCGCTTGCACCGCAGAACGCACCGCGCGGCGTGGTAGGGCTTCCGCGTGTTCTGAACATGTACGAGAACTATCCGCTGTGGTTTACGTTCTTTACAGAATTGGGCTTCTCAGTAAAATTGTCGCCGCGTTCAACCAGATCTGTCTACGAGCTTGGACTTGAGACAATTCCGTCTGAATCAGTGTGCTACCCGGGCAAAATAACGCACGGTCATATTGAGTCGCTGCTTAAAGCCGGCGTTAAATTCATTTTCTATCCGTGTGCTCCATACGAAATCAAAGAAGATTCCGGAGCGGGCAACCACTATAACTGCCCGATTGTCACAAGTTATCCTGAAGTGCTCCGCAACAACATAGACGCATTGCGCCGCGACCATAATGTGCGCTTTATTAATCCATTTTTGCCGATTGACGACAAGCGCCGTCTTGCAGAGCGTTTGTGCGAAGAACTTTGTGCAGAATTCAGTATACCGAAGAATGAAATCTTTGCCGCAGTTGATAAGGCTTGGGCAGAGCAGAGAAAATTCCGCGATGAAGTTCAGCAGAAAGGCGAGGACGCTCTAGAAGAGATAATCCGGCGCGGCATAACAGGCATTGTTCTTGCAGGCAGACCATATCATCTTGACCCTGAAATTAACCATGGAATTCCTGAGCTTATTGCAGGGCTTGGAATTGCAGTATTCACAGAGGACAGCGTAGCGCATTTCGGCTCGGTTGAGCGGCCGCTCCGCATTGTTGACCAGTGGACTTATCATAACAGACTCTACCGCGCAGCAAGCTTTGTAGCAGGTTCGCCGAACCTTGAACTTGTTCAGCTTACAAGTTTCGGTTGCGGTCTTGATGCTGTTACAAGCGATCAGGTTGAAGAGATTCTGCGCGCAAAGAACAGAATGTACACGCTCATCAAGATTGACGAAGGCTCAAACCTCGGTGCGGTACGCATCCGCATAAGAAGCCTGATTGCCGCTGTGCATGAACGTGAGCGCAACCGCCAGTACCGCAATATGCCCGAAATTTCGTCTGCTTTCAAGCGCGTGGTCTTTACAAAAGAGATGAAGAGCAAATACACGATTCTTGCTCCGCAGATGTCACCGATTCATTTTAGGCTCTTGCAGAAAGCTTTTGAATATTCAGGCTATAATTTTGTTATTCTACCGGAAGTTGACACACAGGCTGTAGACATCGGCTTGCAGTTTGTCAACAACGACGCCTGCTATCCTTCAATTATTGTTACAGGACAGATGATAGCCGCGCTTCGTTCCGGCAAATATGACTTGAACAAAACTGCACTGCTGATAACGCAGACTGGCGGCGGCTGCCGTGCAACAAACTACATCGGCTTTATCCGCCGTGCTCTTGCCGACGCAGGCTGGAGCCATATTCCGGTTATTTCGCTTTCAGTGCAGGGCTTGGAAAAGAACCCGGGCTTTAAGTTTACGGCACCGCTTATTCAGCGCGCAATGATGGCTGTTATGATTGGCGATGTTCTCATGAAGGTTTTGTACCGCGTCCGCCCGTATGAGCTGAACCCGGGTTCTGCAAATGCGCTTTATCAAAAATGGAATGATAAGACCGTAGAAATGCTGAAAATTCCGACATTCGGAGCATATCACCGTCTTATCCGCGGAATCGTACGTGATTTTGACAATCTTCCGTTAAAGCCGGGCAGAAAACCGCGCGTCGGCGTTGTCGGCGAAATTCTTGTAAAGTTCCATCCGACAGCGAACAACAATCTTTTTGAGACAATCGAAAAAGAGGGCGCGGAGTGCATAATCCCGGATTTGGCTGATTTCTTGTTCTATTCGTTCTCAACCGGCATTTACCGTTACGAGAAGCTTTCGTTCCCAAAAAAGACAGAACGGAACGCCAAGCTTTTGGTCTGGATTGTTGAAAGATACCGCCATTACATAAAGAAGCAGCTTAGAAAGTCAAAGCGTTTTGAGCCGCCAAAGGCAATCTACGAATTGATGAAAGGCGTTGACGATGTTGTTCAGCTCGGCAATATAACCGGTGAGGGCTGGTTCCTGACAGCTGAAATGGTTGAGCTTATTCAGATGGGCGTTGCTTCAATTGCCTGTGTTCAGCCGTTTGCGTGTCTGCCGAACCATGTAACCGGCAAAGGTATGATAAAAGAACTGCGTCACCGCTATCCGGGCGCAAATATCAGCGCAATTGACTACGATCCGGGCTCAAGCGAAGTTAACCAGCTTAACCGCCTTAAGCTGCTGCTTGCAAACGCGCCTCTCGGCAGCCACCCAGATGACGGCAAAGAGTCTGAGCTGAAAATTCAGATGATGTAGCTGAAAGCGGCGGGGCAGTCTAAGACTTGCTCTGCCCTTGCAGCCGCTGAAGCTTAGGAATCAATAGTTTTGTTTCAGCCAGTCTTTCATTCTGGTTTCTAAGTCTTTGATTTCAGTGCTGTCGTCTTTTTTTCTAGAAGCTTCTTTTAAGTATGGAATAATTACCTGCTGTTTTATGTCTTCCCATTTTGCCGGAAGAATATTCGGCATAGACAAGAATTCTGCTGTCGGTACGTGGCCGTAAAGCTGCGGGTAAAACTTCGTAAGATATTTTTCGTTTACGGCGCGCAGCGAAGAAAAGCCGTCTGAAATGCCGAAAGTTGGAATAGTCAGATTTTGGGCTGCGGAACGTTCAAGAAGTGTTTCCTGTGTCTTGCCGTTCAAGAACCACGTTATAAAAGCAGCCGAGCCGTCTGTGTTTTTTGTTCCCCGGTAAACGCCCATGTAAATAAGCTTGTCAGAAACTGCAATTTTCTGGTCCTGTTCAATCCATCTGAAATTAAGGTTCTGCAGCCTGTCAGTCGGCAGCTTAAAAAGATAGTCTGTCTTTGTGTAGGCAAAAAGACATTTGCCAGAATTTACAAGCCGGTAAACAGGGCCGTAAAGGTACTTAAACTGAAATTCGTCTTCAGCTTCAGGCGTGCCGTTAGTTTCATAGCTCCAGTCTCTAAGATAGGCAATTGATTTTTCAATATTTTCTTTGCTGAAACTGAACAGCGGCTCTGCCTCTGTGTAATTTGCACCGAAAAGCTTTGAAACAACGTACATAAAATCCGCGTTCCAGACGGGCGCAAAACCCATCGAAGTATATGTGTTCTTTTTCTGTTTGTTGAAGGCTGCGCCCAAATCTCTTATCTGGTTAATCGAAAGCACAAAGCTGTCTTCAATAAGCTTTTCGTTTTCTTCCGAGAAAATGATTACAGGCAGATTAAAGCTTACAGGAAGCAGATACTGCTTGTTCTGCATGTTTCCCAAATCTAAGAGCTGCGGGTAAAAGTCTTTTGCAAGCAGTTTTTCCTTTTTGAACAGAAAATCAAGCGGCATAAAGTTTTTGCGCACTTTCTCGTTTTTAAGCCATGGTCCTATAACAATGTCCGGCTGTTCACCTGAGTCTGCGGGAAAATCTTCTGCAAGGTTTTCTTTGTATCTTATGATTACCTGATATTCATTTTGGGTTGTGTTGAACAGCTCTGCATAAGAGGCAAAGCAGTTCTGGTCTGTCCAAATTATTACTTTTGTTTCTTTCGGCTTTAATGAATTGAAAATTAAAACGCCTGCCGCAACAAAGGGCAGGCATAATATAGGAATAAATCTTTTACGAAGTCTGCGTCTCATATCGGCTATTATGCCAATTCTTCAGCTGCTTTGTAAATAGTTGAATAAATCTGTTCTATTAAGCTTTCGTCTAGGCTTGAAAAGGCAACACGCAGATGAGCATTGTCAATTGCGATTGTGCCGATTCCGTAGTCGTTCAAAAGCTTCTGGCGCAAAGCTTCTGAGCTGAAGCCGTTGCATCTAAAGCACATAAAATAGCCCGAATTGAAGGGAAGTGCTGTAAGTGCTTTATTGTTCTTTCTTGCGTCAACAAAAGCGCGCACTTTCTTGTATCTCGCTTCGAGGCTGTTTCTGAATTCAAGCTTCTCTGCCTCAATTTCAGGGTTTTTCATTGCGCGGATCATGATTGACTGAGCTGGTGTAGAGCAGCACGAAACAGAAGAGCGGATTGTGCCCATGAGCTTTTTGCCCAAAGCTTCGTAGTGCTGTTCTGTTAAGCCCTTGCCGCCGAATGTGAGAAAACCTGTTCTAAAGCCCCATGCAAAATCTTCTTTTGTAGGACCGTCAATTTTTATGGCAAAAATCTTTTCGTGCGCATCGCACAATAAAGCAAACAAAGATTCAGGCGCAATATTGTCTTCGTAGTTTAAACCGAAGTATGCGTCATCGCACCAGACCATTACGCTTGCGCCTTGGTCAGCAACGCCGCAAAGAATCTTGCAGATTGCAGCCTGTTCGTCTTTTGTAGGTGTATAGCCTGACGGGTTCTGCGGAAAATTCAACAGAATGCGCACTTTGCCTGTTGCAGCCTGTTCTTTTACGGCTTTTTCAAAAGCATCAAGGTTAAAGCCTGTATCGTTAAAAAGCGTAAACTGCTTGAGCGAGGCGTTGCGTCTTGCCTCAACAATGAGCGAGTAATTGTCCCAGGAAGGGTTTGCGGCTAAAAGAACATCGCCTTCTTTAAGGAATAAGTCGCACAAATAAGAGATGCCCGCTGTAAGGCCCGGCACAACAGCCGGCAGAGAAAAAGACTTGCTCTTAAGAGAAGGGTTCTTTGCAATGAGCTGCTCTTTCCATAATGTGCGGTATTCTAAATTGCCGGCAGTCGGAGCGTATGCTACTGCCTCAGCTGATGTCAGATTGGTGAATTCATTTTTAACTGAAGATAAAATTATCGGTGTCTTGTTTTCAACAGCCATGCCGATTGTTGCATTTGCTGTTTTGCCGAGTTTCTTTGCTTCTGCACCTTGTGCAATAATTCCTTTTGGAAAAAAAAGGCGCATGCCCAAATCTGAGAGCATTTCGCCTGGTACAGTTCCGCGTAAACAGTCATTTAAATCTTGCGCTAGTGGATTAATCATGTGCAAATAATACGCTTTTTTGTATTTTTATGCAATGCTTTGCATAAAAATACTGAAAATTTGCATGAATATTTAAGATTGTATAATTATTGCGTGTCTGTCGGGTGCTAGAAAAAGCTTCTGCATTTTGTTAAAATCTCTATTGACTAATGTGGAGGCGTTGATTGGATATTTCTGGAATAAGCGAAAAATGCAAATCTTTGGGTGAGTCATGCCGGACAGAGGCGGCAAAACGCATTGTAGGGCAGTCGGAACTTTTGAACGGAATTTTGACAGCCATTATTGCAGACGGTCATGTGCTGTTGGAAGGTGTGCCGGGCTTGGCAAAAACACTTGCCGTAAAGACTTTTGCGGATATGTCCGGGCTTGCATTCAAGCGCATTCAGTTTACGCCGGATTTGCTGCCTGCTGATGTTACAGGTACGCTTATTTATGAGCAGGCGACAGGCAATTTTTCTGTAAGACAGGGACCTGTTTTTACAAACCTGCTTCTTGCAGATGAAATAAACCGCGCGCCGGCTAAAGTTCAGTCTGCGCTTCTTGAAGCAATGGCAGAAAGACAGGTAACAATCGGCGAAAAAACATACGCACTGCCGAAGCCTTTTTTAGTGCTTGCAACCCAGAACCCAATTGAGCAGGAAGGTACTTACAACCTTCCGGAAGCTGAATTAGACCGCTTCCTTATGAAGCTTCATGTTTCATATCCTACAAACGAAGAAGAATTTTCTATTATAAAGCAGAGTTCTCAGTCTGTAGAGCCTTCAAAAATCAAGCTTGACCAGATTCTTTCAGCTGAAATTATTGCGCAGATGCGTCAGGCATTGCCTTCTGTGGCTTGCGACGACAAGATAATCGAATACATTGTTTCGATTGTGTCTGTTACACGCCCGGAGCAGAAGGCCAAGAACAAAGCTGCTGATTTAAGAGCTTCACACGGCGCACGCCGCGAAGACTTTTTGCGCTACATCACTTTTGGTGCGTCACCGCGAGCAGGCATTGCATTGCAGAAATGTGCCAAGGCACAGGCTTTGCTTGACGGCCGCACTTATGTTCTGCCCGACGACGTAAAAAAAGTAGTTCCGGCTGTTTTAAGACACCGCCTTGTGCTTTCTTATGAAGCTGCCGCAGACGGTTTGACAACTGACGACATTATCACAAAGATTCTTGCAACTCTGCCTGTGCCTTAATGACGGCGTTTTAAACTGTTCTTAAGATTTTGGAAGAGGAGGCGTGAATGGAAACTCAACTGACGCAATATCAGACATTGGTGCAGCGTGCAAGTCAATTGCGTTTACAGGCTTTTTCTATTGCAGAAGGCTTTAGAAGCGGCGGTTTCCATTCATTGTTCAAGGGCCACGGCATAGAATTTACCGGCGTGCGCGAATATCTGCGCGGCGACGATATTAGGACGATTGACTGGAACGTAACAGCCAGAATGTCTAAGCCCTACGCCAAGCTTTTTGAAGAAGACCGCGAGCTTGTTGTTTTTCTTGTGCTCGACAGGTCGCTTTCTATGAACACAGGCTTTGGCGGACAGACCAGACTTGAATGTGCCAACGAAATTGCGGCGCTTCTGTCTTTTGCAGCAGAACACATCTCAAGTCCGCTGGGCGCTGTTTTTTTTGACGGTTCTATAACTTTTTCAATTGCACCGAAAGCTTCGCAGAACAATGTCATGCTCATTCTTTCTCAGATTGATGAATCTACAAAACAGATATACGCAAAAAACGCAGGAACTGAAGGCTCAATGCTTTCAGGCGCTTTAGACGGCGCATGCAGACTTTTGAAAAACAGAAGCCTTGTTGTTGTTGTCTCAGACTTCCGTATGAGCGGCTACCAGAAAGCTATGGCAAGACTTGCCTCAAAACATGACGTGCTTGCCATAAGAATTGGTGATTCCACAGATTTTGCTGTTCCGCAAGTAGGCAGCTTTTCTTTTGAAGACCCCGAAACTAAAGCCGTAAGAACATTTCCGACAGGCTCTTCTTCTTTCAGACATGTGTGGAAACAGGCTGAAATTGAAAGACGCGAGCGTTGGGTAAAACTTTGCAGACGGTGCGGCGCAAGAACACTTGTAGTTTCAACAGACGATGAGCCTGCAAAAAAACTCAAAGAATTTTTTGCCTCAAAGGAAAACTTCGTATGAGTTATACGCTTTCTTTAACGCCGTCTGATGTTACAGTCGGGGAACGCACCCAGTTAGTTTACCGCTTTGCGACAGAATCACCTCTGCCGCTTGAGAAAATTTCCCTTAAAGAAAATGATGAGCTTATAGTAAAGGCAAACGGCGGCGGGCTTTATTCAATTTATTCGCTTCAGTTTGAGTCAGACGGCTCAGACTGTGCCATGATTGTTGATTTTATTCCATGGAAAGCAGGCGAGCTGGTTTTTCAGCCTTTTGATTTTTCTTCTTTTGTGAACAAAACCGAAGCCGAAGAATTGCTTCCTGAAAACTATATTATTCAGATTCCGCCGGTGCTGATACGTTCTGTTACGCAGGAGACCGGCATAAATTCTTTGCAGCCGCCTTCGCCGCCGCTTGTAATTCCGGGAACAACGTACACCGTCTATTTAAGTATTTTTGTATGTGTGCTGCTTCTACTGCTTGCAACGTTTGTGCTGCTCAGGTTCAGGCAGATAAGAGAATTGTGCAAAAAACTCTGGATAATGGCAAAAAGGCGCCGCAACGCAAGAAAATTTCTTAGGCTGCTGCGTGCTTTTGTGAGCGAAAAAGGCGTGTTCAAAGATAATCTTATAAGCGCAGAGTTAATCTCAAAAGAAATGCGCATTTATCTTGAACGGCGCTTCGGCTTAGAATTTGAATCTGCTGTTACCGGCGAAATTCTGACTGTTGCAGAAGGCATTTTTGAGCCGTGCTGCATGGAAAATCTGGTGCAGGTTCAAAAAGTGCTTGCCCGCTGTGACGAGCTTAGGTTTTCTGGCGATGAGCAGAAAAAGGTTTTTGAGAACGGTGAAAGAAGCGCGCTTGCGGCGCAGTTAAAGACAGCAGTGCTTCATTTTGAGAAATATCACGAGACAACTGCTGATGCCGCCAGTGAAGAAGCGCAGGATGATGAGCAGCTTTTAGCAGAAGCTTCTGAAGAAGCAGATGCCGCTGCTCAGGCAGAAACTGAGAAAGTGCGTGCCCATAAAAACTAGGAGTGTAAATGCTTCATTTTGAATACCCTGTAGGAATTCTATTGATTCTGCTTTTGCCGCTCTATTATATTTTGCGGCACCTTGGCATTTTAAAACAGTTTACTTTACCTCTTATTTTAAGCGACTGGAACGGAAGTACTTTCAGCTATTCTTCTAAGCGAATCAGATTTGCTTCTTTTTTTGCAAGATTTTCAATTGTGCTTGCGTTTATTCTTATGGTAGCTGCTGTCTGTTCTCCTGTTGTTTCTCACCAGAAAAAGATTTACACAAGCAGCGGCACTCAGATAATGTTTGTAATCGACACAAGCCCTTCTATGGCGGCGCGCGACATGCAGGGCAAAAACCGGCTTGATGCTGCAAAAGCAACAATTACAGAAATTGTGCAAAAAGCAGACGGCGCATCGTTCGGGCTTGTTGCGCTTGCTTTAGACGCCGCCCTGGTTGTGCCTGTTACGGTAGATCATCAGGTATTTTTTGACAGGCTAGATTCGCTTGTTATAGGCGAGCTTGGCGACGCGACGGCAATCGGCACAGGCTTGAGCACAGCTGTCTACCATATGGCGCAGACCAGAGCACCAAAAAAGTGCATTGTGCTTATAACAGACGGCGAGAACAATGCCGGAGAGATTCATCCGCATACGGCGGCAAAACTCGCCGCTGATTATAGAATAAATCTTTTTGTTGTCGGGATAGGCACAAAAGGCATGGTTCCTGTTGAATATGTAGATCCGGTTACGAATTCGGTAAAATCTGGCTATCTGGATTCTTCTTTTGATGAGAACCAGCTTATAAATATTGCCCGGCTTGCAAACGGTTCTTATTTTGGTGCGGAAAATACAGCCTCTTTGGCAAACAACCTTGCAGAAATTGTAAAAGAGCAGGACGTTACACAAAGCTTTAAGATGATGAACGTCAACAAGCCTTATGGTTCTTCGTGCCTGTGGGCTGCTTTAGGTTTAATTGCTTTTGCGTGGATTTTGAGCCACTGCTTTCTAAAAGAGGTTTGAGATGCTGAAATTTGAATATCCTGTTGCGTTATATCTGCTGTTAGCTCTGATTCCGGCATGGCTGCTTGTTATTGTGCATATGCGGTCTTTTGTTGCCTCTCTGACAGATTTAAAAGCACAGCAAAAAAATGAAAAGACTGAAAAAAAGCAGAAGCATAAATCTGTTGAAGCTGTTCAGGTTCTGCGGAAAAGGGTTTTCTTCAGAAGCCTTTTGTGGTCTTTCGGCTTTGCTTTGCTTGTTATAGCCGCTGCCGAACCAAGCTGGGGAACAAAGCTTGAGCCTGTGCAGATTACAGGCAATTCAGCCGCTTTTGTCTTTGATATTTCTTACAGCATGAACGCAGCCGACATGCCAGACGGAAATTCCAGGCTTTCGGCAGCTTCTCAATATGCGGACGCGCTTTTAAGCAGAATGACGGGTGCTTCAGTTTCTGTTGTGCTTGCAAAAGGCTCAGGCGTTCTGGTTATTCCGCAGACAGACGATTTTACGGTGATACGCTCGCTTCTCAACAATCTTTCGCCCATGCTGCTTACTTCAGCCGGCTCAAATATTGGTGCAGGCATAGAAACAGCCTTGCGTTCGTTTTCAAAGAACACAAGCAGTTCTTCTGCAATTGTGCTGTTTACAGACGGCGATGAAACTGTAGACTCGTTGCGGCTCGCGGTTGAAAACGCTTTGAATCAGAGTGTTCCAGTTTATATAGTAGGTTTCGGCTCAACAAAAGAAACTGAAATTCTTACAGGCGACGGCGAAAGAACCGCGAAAACAGCCCTGCGCGAGCAGGCGCTAGAAACTTTGTGCGAAGACGTTACAAAGCAGATAAGACGCCGGCATGGCGATTCATTCAATGTAAAGGCAACTTATGTGAACGCGCTGAATATGGGTTCTGCTTTAACCGTTCTTGACGGCGTGCTTTTTTCAAATGAAAAGACGCAGAGCGGTGCGCTTACGCTTTATGAATCAAAGCCTGTAAGACGGCAAAGTCTGTTTGTTCTGCTGTCGCTGGTATTTTTTTGCGCGGGGCTTTGCGTTATGCAGTTTAACCGCAGAAGACCGGCTGCAAAAATTACAGGCATACTGCTGTGCGCTCTTCTGCTTTCTTCTTGTTCAAACCAGAGAAAAAACTCAATGAACATTTTGAAAGGCGTAATTCATTGGGTGCAGGAAGATTATCAGGAAGCCTCGGCAAGTTTTCTTGAAGCAAAAGAGGTTTCGGTGCAGCAGCAGGACGAAACGGCAAAAGTTTATGCACAATACGGGCTTGCGGTTTCTTATCTGATGCTTAACGAAAAAGAAGCGGCATTAAACCAGCTTGAAAATCTTGTCGGCAATGACGTGCCTGAGCTTGTAAGGTTCGGGGCGTTTTATAACAGCGGAATTGTTTCTTATCAGAAAGGTGAATTTCAAAAAGCAGCTGATTTTTTCAAGCAGGCACTTCTGATAGACAACAGCCAGCTTGACGCAAAAATCAATTTGGAGCTTGCAATGTCTCAGGCTGAGGTGCAGTCTAAGGCGGCACAATCTGAATTGCAGCCGGTTCAGCATGCAGAAGGCAGTTCTGCGCAGGACACGATTTTTTCAATGATGCAGGAAAATGACGACAAACGCTGGAAAAGCGAGCCGCAGGAAAAATCTGATATTTTGGATTATTAGATTAAGGGCATTAATCATATTTGTGTTTTGTAGTAAGATAAAACAGAATATATTGAATATTTGACGGTTTTATAAGGGCTTTTGTATGATTCAAAGAATGAAAATGATATTTGTTTTTGCGTTTGTTCTGCTTGCCTCTTGTGCTTATGCAGTTACAAGCGCAAATCTTGAAAGCTTTGATACTGACGTAAACATCGGCGATGAAGTAACTGTAAGAGTGCGTGTTTCAGAGACAAGCTTGAAAAAGGTCAATTTTACTTTTGCAGAACCGCCGAAAGGCGCGCGCCGCATGGAGCTTAAAAAATATGTTGATTCTCAGAGTGCGGCTGCTGACGTAATTATAGAAGCTCTGTTCATTTTTGACGAAGCCGGAACTTTTGAGCTTCCACCTGTTGTTGTAAAAGTCGGAAAAAACACATACAAGGTTGAAATTCCGTTTATAAACGTTTCTGAAAATATAAAGCTTAAGACGGCAGAAGCTTTCTGGGAATTTAGCGCGGACGATATATGCTGTGCCGATTCTGTTGAGATTAACCTTAAGGTGCGCTACGTTTCTTCTATAAACAAGCTTGATGTGCCTTTAGACGAACGCGCTGCAATTTCAAGACAGACAGAGCCGGTTCTCTCTTTTGGTGACAGCTCGGATTTTTCCGGCGGAGAAATTGCCGCAGTTTATCAGTGGGTTCCGCTTGAAAGCGGCGAGCTTAATCTGCCGGCGGCAGAGCTTGAAGTTGTCGGCACAAACGACGAAGTGCAGAATATTGCTGTGCCGCTTGTAACAGTTGATGTAAAACCGAAAAGGGCAGGCGGAAGCAAGCCGGAAAAAACAGAGAACAGCATGTTCGCAAATGCCTTTGATTCTTCTGCAAAAACTGAAAAGCAGAGCAAACCGAAAGCGCCGAAAGCTTCAAAGGCAAAACCTGAAGAGCTGCGGCCGTTTCTTGTTGAACTTGCTGAGCTGCGCGCAAAAGAGCATGAATCATTTTTTAAGACCGACATAAAAGAGCAGCGCAAGATTCTTGAATCACAGCTTGATCTGCACGACACGCCGGACGAATATCCGCAGATTCTGCTTATTGTGTGGGGCGCTTTGTGCGCAATTTTTGTGCTTTGGGCGCTGGTTCTAAGATTGTGCGGCAAAAAAATCAGGGCATTCTTTGTGCTGCTTGTCGGCTTGCTGTGTTTTGCGCGCGGAGCGTATCATGCAAGAGATTATTTGCGTACTCCGGCTCTTTTTACCGGCGGCGAAGTCTGCACCGTGCCTGATACGCAGTCTTTGATTGCCGGTGAACTTATGCCAGGCACACGCATAAGTGTTGCAAAAAAAGTCGGCAGCTGGATTCTTATAGACTACAACGGCAGAAAAATGGGCTGGGTTGATGAGTCGGCGATAATTCCGATTAATATTTCGTTTATCTTGAAAAAGGCAGACTAAAATGGATTTTGGTGAAATTCTTGACAAATGGGATAAAGCCCAGAAGGAAAAACCAAAACAAGTTCAAAGACCTGCCGGTTCGGGCAAAAAGCTTAATGCGCCTTCATTAATCGAAAAAGAAGAAGAGAAGCAGGCCCGGCTGGCAAAAAAGTCTGTACCTCAAAAACAAAAAGAAGCTGAAAAAGCCAGAAAAGACGGAGAATTGATGCAGCAGTGGCTTCTCCGCTACGGCGTAATAGACAAAGACAGAGCAGCCGAAGAAGAACGCGAAAACAAGCTTTCCGAAGATCTGGAACATGTAAAGTATCTTCCAGCTGAGGCAACTTTAGACCTGCACGGCATGACGCGCGACGAAGCCTGGATAACCCTCGACAGGTTTGTAGAAAGCTGCCAGAAACGCAGAATCAGAAAAGTGCTTATCATTCATGGAAAAGGCAACCACTCAAGCGAAAACCCTGTGCTGGGCGGCGTTGTCCACAACTTTATAGAACGCGACTACAGACTCGGCGCGTCCGGCCACCCCGACAAAAGCCTTGGCGGTCGCGGCGCCACCTGGGTTCTTATAAGACCCGCCTCAGAAAACTAATTCAAAGCGGCGTTTTGCAAAATAAAATTTGTCTTTCGCGCCATTTGTTTTAATTTTATCCGATTACATTTTGGAGTTTTTGGTATAAAATAGGTGGTATGAGAAAGCCATTTCTGTTTTTTCTTTTAGTTTTTATGTGTGTGCCGCTTGTTTTTTCGCAGTCGGCGGCAAATGGTAATGTAGACCAGTCATTTTTGAATGACTTTGTATGTAGAAATTGGACAACCGCTGACGGGCTTCCGGGAATGACAATTACCGCCATTATGCAGGATTCCAAAGGCTACCTGTATATAGGCACTTACGATGGACTTGTCCGCTTTGACGGCGTTGAGTTTGTCAACTTTACACGAACAATTGACCCAAAATACGACTTTGCTTCAGTCCGTTCAATATTTCAGGATGCACATGATAACCTCTGGGTTGGCCATAACGACGAAGGCGTTACCCGCATAGCCTCTGACGGCGAAATCCGCAGATTTACCACCGATGACGGACTTACACACAATTCAGTCCGCGCTATTTGCGAAGACAAAGAACACAACATCTGGTTCGGCACAGCTTCAGGCATCTGCTATATGACACCTTCCGGCGAGATTGTTGTTCCGCAGGGTCTGGAAGAATTGGGGCAGGAAACAATTCAGGTTTCTCATTTGTACTGCGATACAGCAGGACGTGTCTGGATTTCTACCGCAATAGAAAATGACCTTTTTGTTTATTCAGACAAAA